>JANMJF010000282.1:0-3966 GCA_031371245.1 Pseudomonadota bacterium
CATCCAGACGCCGATGGTGGAGCGCATGACGGCCGACACCGGCATCGTGCCCCAACATCTGATCGATCAAGAGCCCATCGGCCGTCTTGGCCAGCCGGGTGAAATCGGCGAAGCGGTGCTCTGGCTGTTGTCGGACTTATCGTCCTTCGTGACGGGTATTGCGATGCCGGTGGACGGCGGCTACGTGGCGCTCTGAGCAAGCGGTAACACGCTCCCCGCCCACGGCAGGGAGCGTTAGCCCGACTCAGGCGTCGCTGCGACGCTGCTTCTCCAGCTCACGCAGTTCGCGCCGCATGATCTTGCCGGTGGTGGTCATCGGCAGGCTGCTGACGAATTCGATCAGACGCGGCACTTCATGCTTGGCGACGCGCGAACGCACAAAGTCGCGCAGCTCATCGGCGAGCTCGTCGCTACCTGCGAAACCCGGCTTGGCGATGACAAAGGCCTTGATGATTTCGGTACGCACCGGATCTGGCACGCCGATCGCCGCAGCCATCTGCACCGCCGGGTGCTTGAGCAGCGCGTCTTCGATTTCACCGGGACCGATGCGATAGCCCGAGCTGGTAATGACGTCGTCGCCACGGCCGTGGAACCAGAAGTAGCCGTCCTCATCCATGTGCCCGACGTCACCGGTGATCAACCAATCACCGATGAACTTGTCGCGCGTCGCGTCGGGCTTGTTCAGGTACTCAAGCAACATGACCGGATGCGGGCGCTTGCAAGCAATATGGCCTTCGACACCCGGCGCAACGATGTTGCCGTGGTCGTCGATGATGGCGCACACCGTGCCTGGTGTGGACTTGCCCAAGGATCCCGGCTTGACCGGGAAGACCTTGCCATTGTTGCCGAGGATGACATTGGCTTCAGTCTGACCGAAGCCTTCATTGATACTGATATTGAGTTCCTTCAGCGCCCATTCGTGCAGGCCCGCGCCCACCGATTCGCCGCCGGATAACACCGCGCGCAGTTTGAGCTTGTAGCGACTTAAAGGATTCTCAACGGTACGCATCAGCTTGAGCATGGTCGGCGTCAATAGCGCGAGCGTGACGCCGTGCTGGTCGAGGATGCGATAGGCCTCTTCGGGCTCAAAGCCCTTCATGGCGGTCGCCACGACCTTACAGCCGTGGAACCAGCCCGGCATGATGACGTCCATCAAGCCCGCCATCCACGCCCAATCTGCCGGTGACCACAGGCAGTCGCCAGTTTGCGGAAAGAAATCGTAGATGAACTCCAGACTCGGCATGTGGCCGAGCATCATGCGATGGGGCTGCACCGAGCCCTTAGGCATGCCGGTGGTGCCGGAGGTATAGCTGATCCAGGCGATGTCGTCGGCCCGTGTCTTGACGTTGGTGAATTGCTCGCTGGCACCCTCGATAGCTTTCCAGAAATTGATCGAGCCTGCTGGTTCGCCGTCGATCACCAACACGCGTTCAAGCTTGGGGCAGTCCTTGCGCACCGCCGCGACCTTGGGATAGTTGGCGGCGTCGGTAATCAAGACCTTGGCCCCACAGTCATTGAGGCGATAGGTGATGGCATCGCCGCCGAACAGCACTGAACACGGTCCTGACACCATGCCACCTTTCCAGCACGCGACGTGGCTGATAGCACATTCCGGATCCTGCGCCAGCAGCAAGGTCACGCGGTCGCCGCGCTTGAGGCCATAGCTGGCAAGTGTGTTAGCCAGTTGATTGGCGTACTTGCGAACCTCGGTGAAGGTATAGGTGTGGAGCTTCTTGTCGGCGTCCTCATAGACCAGTGCAATACGCCCGGCCTCGTCGGCCCAGCGGTCACAGACATCGTCGGCGATGTTGTACAGCTCAGGAATGTTCCACTTGAAGTTGCCGTAGACCTCCTCGTAGGTCGTGCCGCGCTTGAGTAGATTCGTCATTGGCTCCCCCGATTGGACTTTGACTGGCAACCTGGCGGGCCGGCGGGTCATGGACTGCCCTCGAGCACGCCCCAGCGGCCGATTTAGTGTTTCCCGCCGACTCGCGGGGGCGTAAAGATAACATGGCCCGTAGCCCGCACGACCAGGCACGGCACGCTTGCGCGTGGCGAATTTTCCGGCCCCAAGCGCGTGCATCGCAACATCGGCGCGATACCCGCGCACCGACCCGCTTGCCGTATACAGGTGAGCGTGGGCCGGACACTCCGACTCGTCCTTGACCCCATGTGGCCAGCGCTCCTACAGTCCCCCGGCGCGCGTCGCTGGTCTGCCATCAATGCCTGGCCGGCGGTGCGCACAGCATCACCATAACAATATTGCTGACTAGCCGGCGGCGTATGCCGCCAGGCGCCGACGGCAAGCGAAGAAGCGCGAGAGGGGGCCGGTCGGTGCAATCCATGCAGCGCTTCGAGGGCGCCTTCGCGCACGGCGTGCTCGCTCACCGCCTGTGGGTGATCATCGCGAGCCTGCTATTGGTAGCAGCCGCCAGCATCGGCATCAAGAACCTTCACCTCGATTCCAGCTACGAGGTGTTCTTCGCTGCCGACAACCCGCAACTGCGGGACTTTCAAGCCCTCGAGCGAATTTATTCCAAGGACGACAACATCCTCATTGCGCTGGCCCCGCGCGATGGTGAGGTGTTCAGCCGCGCAACGCTGACGGCCATCGAGGACCTCACCCGGGCGGCCTGGCAAGTGCCCTATTCCCATCGCGTCGACTCGATCAGTAATTTTCAAACCAGCTCGGCCCACGACGACGACCTGCTGGTCGAGGACATGGTCAAGGACGCCGGCAGACTCAGTGACGCCGAACTTGCTCGTGTGCGCAGCCGGGTGCTCGCTGAACCGTCCTTGCTGCACCGCCTGATTTCGCCCGATGGGCACGTCACCGGCATCAATATCAAGATTCAGATCCCGCACGAACTCGCGACCCGCATGACCCCCGAAGTGGTGAGCTATGTGCGCAAGATGGTGGCCACCTGGAAGACCCGCCATAGCGGCATCGACACCTACCTGACTGGCATCATCGTGATGGACAACGCCTTGTCCGAGGCTTCATTGGCCGACATGCAGGGCCTGGTGCCGGTGAGTTTCGCGGTCATGGCATTGAGCTTGGGACTATTGATCGGCGGCTGGGCCGGCACCGCCGTGACACTCGCCATCATCGGCCTGTCAACCCTCGCCGCCATGGGTCTGGCCGGCTACGCCCATCTGCCCATCACACCACCGACCTCGGTCGCACCGATCATCATCCTGACGGTCGCGGTGGCCAACTGCGTGCATCTGCTGACCGGCTATCGCGAAGAACTGGCGCGCGGCCGCCCACGATTGGCGGCGATGGAAACCAGCTTGCGCCATAACCTGTGGCCGGTACTGCTATGCAGTGTCACCACCGCGATTGGTTTTCTGACCTTGAACTTCTCCGACATTCCGCCCTTCAACCAACTCGGCACTATCGTGGCGGTCGGCGTGGCGGTGGCACAACTGTTGGCCATCACCTTTCTGCCGGCCGTGATGACCTATCTGCCGATCACCGTCAGCGCCACTGAACGCCGCCATAGCGAACGCATGGCGCGTCTCGCCGATTTCGTCATTCGTCACAGTCGCGCCTTGTTGTGGGGTTCGAGCCTGGTGACCGTGGCCCTCATCGCCAATGTGCCGCGCAATGAACTCAACGATGTCTTCGTCAAATATTTTGACCGCTCGTTGACCTTTCGCACCGATACTGACTTCATCCTCGAACACCTGACCGGTCTGTATACGGTGCACTTCTCGCTCGCCGCCGACAGTTCGGGCGGCATCGCCGAACCAGATTTCCTGCGGCAAACCGAAGACTTTGCGCAGTGGCTGGAAAAGCAGCCCGAGGTTATCCACGTCGATCGCATTAGCCAGGTCATCGCACGCCTGAATCGCAACCTGCACGGCGACGATCCGGCTTACTACCGCCTGCCCGACGAACGCGAACTGGCGGCCCAATATCTCTTGTTCTACGAGATGTCGCTGCCCTATGGACTGGATCTC
>JANMJF010000287.1:0-5068 GCA_031371245.1 Pseudomonadota bacterium
TAGCGCAGGACGTGCGGCTTGACCGCGCACAGTTCGCTCACTTCGCCAATGGTGAAGTAGCGCTTGCCTGGAATGACGGGCAGTTCGTTATTGTTCGATGCTTCCAGCATAGGCTTCTACTCTGGCTTTTAATTTCTGACCGGGCCTGAACGTCACGACACGACGTGCAGTGATTGGAATCTCCTCACCGGTCTTGGGATTCCGCCCGGGCCGCTGGTTTTTATCGCGGAGATCAAAGTTGCCAAACCCTGACAATTTGACCTGTTGTCCTGCCTCCAAAGACATGCGGATTTCTTCGAAAAAGGCCTCGACAAGTTCCTTAGCCTCGCGCTTGTTGAGGCCCAAGTCCTCAAACAATCGTTCGGCCATTTCGGCTTTTGTCAACGCCATCGAATTAGTCCCTCAAGGTTCCCCCAACGCGCTCACGCAGCTGCGCGAGCACGCGCCTTACCGCCTGCTCGACCTCTTCGTCGGTAAGAGTGCTAGAAAGGGCCTGAAAAATCAAGCCTAAAGCCAGGCTTTTTTTGCCAGAATCAATACCTTGGCCTCGATATACGTCAAATAACTGCAGGTCGCGCAGCAACTCCCCTGCTGCTACACGGGCAACGTCCAAACAATTGGCAGCACTAATGGCCTCGTCGACCACCACTGCGATGTCGCGGCGAACGATCGGAAATTTAGATATCGGCTGGAACTGGGCGGCTTCCACAGCGACCATGTCGTGACAATTAATTTCGAAAAGAAACAAAGGCTTGTCAAAACCCAAGCGGCCGCTTATGGCCGGATGCAATGCGCCCAAGTGGCCGATGACTACGCCATTTCGAACCATCGCTGCCGACTGGCCCGGTTGCAAGGCCGGATGGGTCGCGGACACGAACGAAATCCGGTTCTGATTCAAAGTCTGCAATAGAGACTCAATATCTTGTTTTATGTCGTAAAAATCTGTGTCTCGGGCAGTATCCGACCACTGTATTGGAACGGCGCGCCCGATGCGTAGTCCCGCTATGTGATCAGTTTGATGCAAGGTCGTTGTGTTCTGACGAAACACCATACCTAGTTCAAACAAACGAACATCATCAACTTGACGATTGCGATTGTGCAGGGCCGCCGAAACCAGTCCCGGCCACATCGAACGTCGCAACACCGACATTTCGCTGGAGAGGGGATTCGCCAGGGCCACCGACTCGGCATCGGGTTCGAAGGCTTTCGCCAACGCGGGATCGATGAAGCTATAAGTGATTGCTTCAAAATAGCCTCGCGCACTTAGAATGCTGCGCACCCGAGCGTCGAGTGGACTTGCAGAATTGCCCAGTGCGGGCACTCCCACAGTTCTCGGCAGGCGCGCAGGAATAGTGTCGTAGCCCTGAATGCGTGCGATCTCTTCCACCAAGTCGGCTTCGATGTCGATGTCGAAGCGGAAAGGCGGTACGTCGACCCGCCAGGGTATCGCCCTATCGTCGACTTTCATGTCCAGACTGCGCAGGATTTCCACCACGCGGGCGTGGGGCACAGCGATTCCAAGCAAGCGCTCGACAGCTGTCGGCCTGAAGCTGACGCTGATCGGCGGGCGCTGAGCAACGTCGCAACGCGTCACTGTACAAGGGCCGGGTACGCCACCACAGATGCCAAGAATCAGGCCAGTCGCTCGCTCGATCGCACGCGCTTGCGCGGTCGGGTCTACGCCACGCTCGAAGCGTAGCGAGGCATCGGTATGCAAACGGTAGCGCCGTGCCGCGCCTGCCAGTCGGACCGGCTCGAAAAAGGCGCTCTCGAGGAACACGTTAGAGGTTTCGACAGAAACCGCTGTGCTAGCACCGCCCATGATGCCCGCTAGCGCAATCGGGCCGCTGCGGTCGGTGATTAAGAGGCTACCGTCAACGAGTTCCACTTCGCTGTCATCGAGCAATGCGATGCACTCGCCCGCGCGTGCTTCGCGCACCACGATAGGCCCGGACAATTTGTCCAGATCAAAGGCGTGCATTGGCTGTCCTAACTCCAACATCACGTAATTGGTGACGTCGACTAACGGATGTATGCAACGCACACCGGACCGTCGCAGCCGTTCGCTCATCCACAGCGGTGTGCGGGCCCGAGGATTGATACCGGTGATGACTCGACCTGCATAAACAGGACAAGCCTCCGGCGCCGAGAGCTCGACATCAAGCATCTGTGCGGACACCGCCGACACCGGCGAGACGACAGCTGATTTCAGGTGTCCAGCGTAAAGCGCGGCAAGATCCCGGGCGATGCCACTCACGCAAAAACAATCGCCGCGGTTGGGGGTAAGGTTGACCTCCAAAACGCAGTCGTCGAGTTGCATCAATTCTCGCAGTGCAACCGCGACGGTCGCCTCCTCCGGCAACTCGATAATGCCATCGGCGTCGTCCCCCAGACCGAGTTCGTTGGCCGAACACAACATGCCAGCCGACTCGATACCCCGGATCGTGCTCCGGGTCAGGACACGGTTACCAGGGATTTGTGCCCCCGGCGGCGCGTAAGCCGTCTTCAACCCAACGCGCACATTCGGCGCGCCGCACACCACCTGGTGGCTGTCTAGTCCGTCGAATACCGCGCACACAGTTAAATGCTCGGCATCCGGGTGACGTGCAACGGCGCGGATTTCGGCCACCACCACGCCCAGCAGCGCCGACGCAGCAGGGACAAGCCGCTCAACTTCCAGGCCGGCCAGGGTCAGACGTTCGGCGATCGTGGCCGTATCGGCCGCCGGATCGAACCATTCACGCAACCATTGCTCACTGAGTTTCATCGAGGAATGGCCTGACTAAGCGCCGCCGTCAGGCGAACTGCCGGAGGAATTGGATATCGTTTTCGAAAAACAATCTCAAGTCCGAAATGCCATGCCGCAGCATCGCCAGGCGTTCCACACCAAGACCGAAAGCGAAGCCCGTGTATCGCTCGGCATCGACGCCGACCTTGCCCAGTACGCTGGGATGCACCATGCCGCAACCCATCACTTCCAGCCAATCGCTGATGCCGTGCTTGGATTCAAGCTTGATATCGATTTCCATGGATGGTTCGGTGAAAGGGAAATAAGAAGGTCGATAACGAATCTTGAGATCATCGCGGGCAAAAAATGTTTTCAGGAACACGTCGAGCGTGCCCTTCAGGTCCGCCATCGTCACGCCCTCGTCGATGCAGAGACCTTCAACCTGATGAAACATCGGTGAATGGGTTTGATCGTAATCGCAACGGTAGACCCGTCCCGGCGCGATGATACGCAGCGGTGGCGGCTGGTGTTCCATCACCCGAATCTGCACCGGCGAGGTATGGGTACGCAGCAAACGCCCATCGTTCAGGTAGAAAGTATCGTGCATCGCCCGCGCGGGATGATGAGCTGGAATATTGAGTGCTTCGAAATTGTGGAAATCGTCCTCGACTTCCGGACCACGGGCAACATCGAAACCGGCGTGTCTGAAAATGGTCTCAATGCGTTCGATGACCATGCTGATCGGGTGAATGCCGCCACTGACAGTGCCTCGCCCAGGCAAAGTCACGTCGATATGTTCGCTACGCAGACGCTGGTCAAGATGGGCAGCTTCCAACGCCGCACGACGTTCATCGAACTGATCGCTGACACGCTGCTTGGCAGCGTTGATAGCCTGACCGGCGGCCGGACGCTGATCGACCGGCAAGCCACCGAGCGTCTTTAACAGCGCAGTGATATGACCTTTTTTGCCGAGGTAACGCACGCGCAATTCGTCGAGCGCAGCGAGATCGACCGCCGTCGCGAGCGCGGCGGTCGCTTCTTGCACGATAGCTTCGGTGTCGCTCATGCGAAGGGCTGCGTAGACTGGAAAAAGAAAGGGGAAAGCTTAGCCCTTTCCCCCGTATCCGTGGCTATCACGCCTGGCCGGCTTTAGGCGGCCAGGGCGACTTTGGAACGTTCCGCCAGAGCGCTGAATGCCGTCAGGTCGTGCACCGCGAGATCGGCCAGCACTTTGCGGTCAACCTCAATGCCAGCACGGGCCAGGCCATTGATGAAACGTGAGTAACTCAAGCCGAATCCGCGTGCAGCGGCATTGATTCTGACGATCCACAGAGCGCGGAACTGACGCTTACGCTGACGGCGATCACGGTACGCGTACTGACCCGCCTTGATCACCGCTTGCTTGGCAACGCGGTAGACATTCTTACGGCGGCCCCGGTAGCCCTTGGCCAGCTCGATTACTTTCTTGTGCCGGGCATGTGCCTGAACACCACGCTTGACTCGTGCCATTGCTAATAAATCCTTCGCTCTACCTTCTTACAGCCCGGGCAGCATCTGTCGCACAGATGCCTCATCGGCGTGCGCGATCAGGGCACCATGGCGCAGCTGGCGCTTACGCTTAGGGCTCTTCTTCGTCAAAATATGACGCTTGAACGACTGCCGGCGCTTGATTCGGCCACTGCCGGTTTTAGTAAACCGCTTGGCTGCGCCGCGATTGCTCTTCATTTTCGGCATCATCGATTCTCCACTGCCCGTCAGCTTCGCTTCGGCGCGATGACCATGACCATCTGTCGCCCTTCGAGCTTCGGGAATTGCTCTACGTTTCCTAACTGTCCGAGGTCGCTCTCGACCCGTTGCAGCATCTGTGCGCCCAGTTCCTGGTGCGCCATTTCGCGGCCGCGGAAGCGCAACGTAACCTTGACCTTGTCCCCTGTTTCGAGAAACCGCTTCAGATTACGGAGCTTGATCAGGTAGTCACCCTCGTCTGTTCCTGGTCGGAATTTTATTTCCTTGACCTGGATTTGCTTCTGCTTACGCTTGGCGGCATGGCGTTTCTTGCTCAAATCGAACAAAAACTTGCCAAAGTCCATCACCCGGCAGACAGGCGGCTCAGCAGTGGGCACGATCTCGACCAGATCGAGTTCGTGGGTTTGTGCTTCAAGCCTCGCAGCTTCGATTGCAACGATTCCGAGGTTCTCTCCGTCCGCGCCAATCAGGCGCACTTGTGGACAGCTAATATCCCCGTTGACCCGGTTCTTCTTGTCGGCGGCTATACCTCAATCCTCCAAAATGCTTTGGCCGCGCTGCGCAACTTCCTCGCGGAGCCGATCGATGAAATGT
>JANMJF010000322.1:0-3891 GCA_031371245.1 Pseudomonadota bacterium
TCGCTTTCTCGGGCGTGTTGAACCTCTACGTCGCTGCCCATTTCGCCGAAGAGATCTGGGTAAATTTTAATATGTTCGGTGGCCCGGCCCTGACCTTCGTTTTCATGCTCGCGCAAGGCCTGTACCTCGCACGTTACATAGAAGCACCGCAGGAGCCTGACTCCAGCGTCTGATAGGCGTGGCACGCCGGCGCCCCGCTGGATTTCTCTTACATCGGTGTACCGATGCGGGGCGTTTGCCGATTTTGGGGCCTCGTCGTGGGCACAGTGCGTCACACATGGGAGGGGCAAAAGATGCCGCAGGAATTGGTGAACTTGCAGCAGGTGGGACAGTTGGTGGTCAACTTCCTGGTCACTTATGCCTTCCAGATCGCAGGCGCGGTCATTATTCTCATCGCCGGCTTCATCGTCGCCAATTGGCTGGCGCGCTTAGTGCTGCGCCTGCAGGAGAAGCGCAACGTCGACGTTACCCTGCGCCAGTTTATTGCCAGCACAGCGCGCCTGCTGGTGCTGGGACTGTTCGTGATCATCGCGCTTGGCAAGCTCGGCATCAGCATGACTCCGCTAGTAGCCGCGCTCGGCGGTCTCGCCGTCGGTGCGAGCTTGGCCCTGCAGGGGCCGGTATCGAATTACGGGGCAGGTCTGATCATCATCCTGACCCGCATGTTCAAGGTCGGCGACACCATCACCGTGCAGCAATGCGCGGGGGTGGTGTCCCATATCGACCTGTCGACCACCCGCCTGGTAGCCGAGGATGGCGAGGACATCTTCATCCCCAACAAACACATCGTCGGCGAGATCGTGCGCAACTCCTACGGCAAACGCCTGGTGGAAGGCCGCATCGGCATCGACCCCGAAGCCGATATCAAGCGCGCTCGGACCGCCATCGCCGAGGTAGTGGCGAGCAAAACGCGTGGCATGGAAGCACCGCCGCCATTGGTCGGTATCGAAGCCTTTGAGGACGACATGATCGTGATCGGCTACCGCTACTGGGCCAATTCCCAGCGCTATTTCGAGACCCTCTACGAAGTCAACAACGCCATTCATGCCGCGCTTGGCGACTGCCACATACCTCTCGCTACGCGACGCCTGCTGGCGGCACCGGAACGCCACTAGACACGACGGTTCAGGGATCCAGACTGAGCCACGGCCGCGCCGCGCCAGGCACCGCTGCAAGGGCGGTGGCGCCGGCTCGGGCCTCGGCTTCATTGGTATAACCACCGACCGACACTCGCCCACCAAACGGCGTGGTGGCAAGCTCCGCGCCATAGCCCGCCACGGCCAGGCGCTCAAGTAGATGCCGCGCCTCGTGCGGGCTGCCTGTCACCGGCAACATCAGACGATAGCGCCCCTTGGTGTCGCGCTGGCCGGCCGCCGTTTGCGGCTCGGTCTCCTGCGCCCAGCGTGCGAGATCGGCCGGATCGACCGCTGCAACTGGCAAACTCGCCTGGCCGGTGGGCGCCATGTAGAGACTCTGGGCCTGGTCCATCGTCACTGTCTGGCCGTTGCGCTCGATACTGATGCGACCTTCCAGCAGTACGACAAAATCGCGCGTGTCCTCGTGTTTGCCCCACACGTCGGTGCCGCGGATGCCAATGGTGGCGCTACCGATCTGTGCGCGGATATCACGCTGCCGGCCGACTACCGTGGTGGTGAAGCGAAAAGCACCGCGCACCACGTCGAGAAAGCCCTTGAACAGGCCGCGCTCTTGCTCGGGCGCCATCAGTTCGGCCAGCGCCAGCTCGGCGTTCTCGCCCAATTTCACCGTGCTGCCTTCGGCCAGATCGATCAGCAGGCGCGCGCCGTCGCCGGTCACGACACTATCGCCTGCCGTCAGTTCGTCGCCTGGACGCAAGGCGCTGCGCTCACCTTCGTGCACCCGCCAGGCAGGCGCTTGTAACAGCCGCACCACCGCTGGCGCGGCGGCGCTATCCATCATCACCGCGAGGCACAACAGCGCGAGCATGATCCGCAGCATGGCATTCCTTTTTTTAGTGAGCGGCCAGGGGCGCTCAGCATAACGCCTGAACTGTTGGCCCGGTGCAGGGTAAGTCACCGCGCGCCGCCGCGCGGTTCGAACTCAGCCGCCATGCGCCACCAAAAGAAACGGGGCCGAAGCCCCGTTCTATGTCTACCTCGATCAGAAATGCACTCAGCCCGTGACTTTGATCTTCTGCGCTTGCGGTTGCGCCTTCTTGGGAATCGTCACTTCCAGAACGCCATTGACGCTGCGCGCCTCGACCTGCTCGGCATCGGCACTGTCGGGCAGCGCGAAGCGCCGATAGAAGTTGCCGTACACACGCTCGACGCGCCGCGCGCCGCCTGCGCGCTCTTCACTGCGTGCACTGCGTCGCTCGCCGTTGATGGTCAGTACACCCTGTTCCAGGGTGACTTCGATACTGTTCGGATCGACGCCGGGCACATCGGCGCTGATCACATAACGCTCCTGCTCTTCGTGGATGTCGACTGGCGGCGTCCAGTGGCTGACGGCCGCGGTCGAGTTGTCATCGGCGTTGACGGCAGCGCCACCAAAGGCACGGTTCATTTCGTCCTGCAGACGACGGATGGTGGAAAAGGGTTCGTGTATCGTGGTGCGCATGAGGCTAGTCTCCAGCTCGATTGATTTGCTGAGGACTAGATGGGTTGTGCTGGTGTGTTTTCAAGGCGCGTGACACAAACCATCTGTGCGATGACATCGAGCGCCGGCATAGCGATGAATGTCATCGCGCGGTTGCCCGCCTGGCGCTGGCTCAAGCCGCTGCGCGCAAGGCCGCGATGCGATCTTCCAAGGGCGGATGGCTGGCGAGCAGATGGCCCAGACCACCGGCGATACCAAACGCAGCCATGCTGTTCGGCAGCGCTTGGGGATGGGAGTCACTTTGTAATCTTTGCAGCGCCGCGATCATTTTCTGCCGCCCGGCGAGGTGGGCACCGCCGGCGTCGGCGCGATATTCGCGATAGCGGCTGAACCACATCACCACCAGCGAAGCGAGGAAGCCCAGCACCGCTTGCGCGGCGTAATAACCCAGGTAATAGCCCATGCCGTTACGTTCGCGCCCTTCGCCGCGGTCGAGCAAGCCGGCCAGCACGTGGGCGAACACCATCACGAAGGTGTTCATCACGCCCTGCAGTAAGGCTAGTGTCACCATGTCGCCATTGGCGACATGGCTGATCTCGTGGCCGAGCACGGCCTCTACTTCGTCTTCGGTCATATTGCGCAACAGCCCGCTGGAGACCGCAACCAGGGCAGCATTCTTGTTGGCACCGGTGGCAAAGGCGTTCGGACTGGCGGATTCAAATACCGCCACCTGCGGCATGCCGATGCCGGCGTTCTGCGCCAGCCGCGCGACGGTAGTCATGAGCCACTGCTCGCCGGCGCTGCGTGGTGTGTCGATGATCTGCGCGCCCACCGAGCGGGCCGCCATGGTCTTCGACAACAACAGAGAAATCAGCGAGCCACCCATGCCGAACAAAGCCGCGAACAGCAGAATACTGCCGCTGCCTTGGCCCGGCTGATTGAGCCCGAGCACATTGAGAACAATCGAAAGTACAAACAGAACTGCGGCATTGGTGACGAGGAAAAGACCGATACGCAACATGATTGGCGCCTACCTCTGAAGATAAGTTGTGCACTAGTTAATGGGACTGCGTGCCTCGATTTCAAGCACTGGCTACGCCGATGCCAGCGACTTCGCAAGCCGCGCAGCCGGCAAGCTTACTTCGACCTGCGTGCCGCGCTCGGGTTCGCTGTCGATAGCCACGCCCCAGCCGCAGCGATCGCTGATGCGCTTGACCAAGGTCAGGCCGATGCCGTGACCGCTGCCACGCGCCTGGCACACGCGGAAATAGGGTGTGAACACCCGGCCTAGGTTTTCCTTGCTCATGCCTATGC
>JANMJF010000334.1:0-5778 GCA_031371245.1 Pseudomonadota bacterium
ACGGATTGAGTTACAAGCACCAGCTCCTCAATCGGGGGCGACTGAAGCACAGCATTAGTGTCGGTCTGCAAGACAGGCTCTTCGATACGGCGATCTTCAACGGCGGCGGCGGGGCGCGACGCCCAGAGCTCAGTAACAAGGTACGCAGCCGGCCACTGTCACTGCGCTACGACGGTGCGCTGCTGTGGACTGACACCAGCCTCGATTTCTATGTCGATGTCGCCCACAACATCGAGTCCGGTCGGCATAACAATGCCACGTCCTATGCGCTGGTGCGCGATCCGGCTCGACCAGATTTTACGATTGCGCATTTCGGCGCGCTGGTCACCCAACGTCTGCCGCGCGGGTTCAGCGCCCTCGGTCGCATGACCGCGCAGCTTACCGATCAGGCGCTGATTCCGGGCGAAGAATTGGGTTTCGGCGGCGCACACTCGGTGCGCGGCTTTGAAGAACGCACCATTGCCGGCGACAAGGGCGTGATCCTCAACTTCGAATTGTGGTCGCCGCCGGTGCAGCGTGCCTTGGGCGCGCAATTCCTGGCGTTTGTCGATGTCGGTCAGAAAGCGCTGATCGACCCGGTGATAGGGCAGCGCCGCAACGATACGATTGCAAGTATCGGTGTCGGCACAAGATGGCAGTGGCGCAAGCAGTTGTCGCTGGCAATCGATTATGGACTGCCGCTCGAGAGCGCGGACGGTGAGGCATCGGATCGAGGCAATTCGAAATGGCATCTAGATCTCTCCTACCGCTATTGAGGCGCGCCGCTAGCGGGGCTACGCTGATTTTACTGCTCGCCTTGGCGAGCAGTGCGGTATGTGCGGCCGGCAAGGCCGGCGATGTGGTGCTTGCCCATGGGGTCGTCAGCGGCCACGCGGCCGGCGGCAACCCGCGCCTGCTCGGACCAGGGTCGGGCTTGCAAGAAGGCGACATCGTCACCACCGGCCCGCGCAGCGTCGCGCTGCTCAAGCTCGCCGATGGCACCAAGATCACATTGCGCCCCGACTCTTCCTTTCAAATCGCCAAGTACGACGTGACTGAAAATCACGAAGTAGGCCTCATGACCCTGTTCAAGGGTGGTCTGCGCGCTGTCACGGGTTTCATGAGCAAGCGCAATCCGAACGCCATGCGGTTGCGCACGTCGGTCGCGACTATCGGTATCCGTGGTACGGAGTTCGACGCGCGCCTGTGCGGCAGCGATTGCGCCTCTGAAGCGCGCATACGCTCTGCGCCGGCTGGCCGCGCGGGATTCGTCAAGGGCGATGTCCTGGCGCGCACGGCCAGCGGCCACGGTCGTCCGCTGGCGTCGGGCGGCCCAGTTTATAACGGCGACACGGTGATCACCGGCCCCGCGACTTTTGCGGTGTTAGTGTTTGCCGACAAGAGTCGCGTAACCCTTATGCCCAATACTGAATTCAAGGTCGAGCGCGTCGAATTCAACATCGTCGAGCCCGAGCGCGGCCAGAGTGTATTCAATCTCCTGCGCGGTGGTCTGCGCGCAGTCAGCGGACTGGTCGGCCATAAGGGTCGCGGCTACCAGATGCGCACTGCGGTCGCGACTATCGGTATCCGTGGCACGGAATGGGATGCGTTGTGCATCGGTGCCTGCCAGAACCCCGATCCGAATGCCGGTCCGGGTGGCGATGGTCTGTTCACAAAAGTTAACAGCGGCGCCATCGTGCTGGACGACAACTACGTGGTCGAAGAGGGGCAGACGGCCTTTATCGCCACTAGCGGCTTTCAGCCGCAATTTGTGCCAGACCTGCCGACGCCGATGGATGTGCCCACGCCGAACTCCATGGAGGTACCGGAAGCGCCGCCTGCCGCGTCCTCGACCGATCCCGAGGATGGCCTCTATGTGAGCTGCTATTCAGGGATCTGCGCCGTGCAGACCGACGAGAATACTGTCGAACTCGAACAGGGCGAGGCCAGCCACGTCGGGAACCAAGGCGGGCCTGCACAGCAACTGAATGAAGTGCCGCCCTTCCAGGCGGAAGATCCGATTTTTCACGCGGTTGAGATCGGCGGCCAGATCGACCAGTTAAATGACTCGCTGAAGAGCGGAGGTCTCGAATGCACGGTTCACTGAAAATCACCCGCCGCCGTGGCGGCCAGGTACTGTCATTTGTTACAGGCCTGATTGCGAGCGTCGGTGCCAGTGCCAATCCGCAGGGCGTCCAAGTGGTTCAGGGCGCGGCGAGCTTCGCTACACCGAATGCCCGGACCCTCGAGATCACCAACTCGCCGGCGGCCGTGCTCAAGTGGCAATCCTTCGACATTGCTCGCGGCGAGACCACCCGTTTCATTCAACAGAACGCTGCCAGCTCGGTCTTGAACCGGGTCGTGGCTGGCAATAGCTCCGAGATTCTCGGCAAATTGGTCTCCAATGGTCGTGTGTTCCTGATAAACCCGGCCGGCATTTTGATCGGCCGTGACGGCTCTATCGATACTGCGGGCGTCTTGCTTTCCACACTGCAGATCTCGGATCAGGATTTCCTCAATGGTCGGCTGCATTTCCGCGGCGATGACAGCAGTGGCGCGATTACCAATCACGGTTACATCAAGAGTGCGCCCGGTGGCGAAGTGGTGTTGCTCGCACCGCGCATCCAGAATTCCCCCGAGAAGGGCAACGCCAAGAGCGGCATCATCGAAAGCCCGAACGGTGACTTGCTGCTGGCCGCCGGTTCGGCCATCACCATCGCGAGTCTCGACGACCCGGATATCAGCTTTGATGTGCGGGCGCCGGACAGTGAAGTGGTCAATCTTGGGCGATTGCTGTCGCGTGGCGGCACGGCCAGCATCCTGGCCGGCACCATTCGTCATTCCGGCGAAATCAATGCCGATTCGATAGGCCGCAATGCAGAAGGTCGTATCGTCCTTAGGGCTTCCAAGCGCATCGCTCTCGATGAAAACAGCAGTATTCACGCTTCCGGCGGTAGCACTGCGGATGGCGGCAGCATACAGATCAGCGCGCGTAGTAAGGCTGGTGACGGACAGATTGACGCACTCGGATCGATTCGTGCCGATGGTGTGCACGGCGGTAAAGTCATGGTGCGCGCCGACGATTTGCTGATCGACGGTCTGCTATCCGCACGAGGCGTCAACGACGGCGGCGCCATCGACATCAAGACGCGCGATGCGACCATCGCCACCGTCAACGCCAAACTACAGACCGCCAGCACCGAGGGCCGCGGCGGCAGCATTTATCTCGACGGCGGCAAGAGTGCTTTCTCTTCTGCGAGCATGCGCGCCACCGGCGCGAAGGGCGGCAGTGTGCGCATACTCGGCGACGAGATAACACTTGCGGCAGGCACCGTGCGCGCGAGCGGCGAGCAAGGCGGCGGCAAAGTGCGTGTGGGTGGTGGCTTTCGTGGCGGTGAGCGATTGCACGCGGCGAAGAAGGTCCAAGTTAACGATACGACCACCATCAAAGCCGACGCCCTGGTCGACGGCGATGGCGGTGATGTGGTGGTGTGGTCCAGCGGCACCACCCGTTTTGCAGGTTCAATCAGTGCCGGTGGCGGTGCCGAGGGTGGTGATGGCGGGCGCGTCGAAGTCTCGGGTCGCGAGGGTTTGGGTTTCACCGGGACAGTGTCGGTCACGGCGCTCAATGGTAAGAATGGCACGTTGTTACTCGACCCGAAGAACATTCGTTTCACCTCGGAAGAATTACCCGCCGCACCGACTAAATTGCTCGACCCCCATCCGGGCGCCGAGAATTTCTTCGGTAGCGGGGGACTCGAGTTCTTCAACGCTAAGGGCGTGCGTGTGTCCAGTAGCAACGCTGCGACGACGGTTGTGGTGCACGATGCGCTGGATGACTTTGGCGGTACCGATGCCGGCGCAGTCTATGTCTACCGATTATCCGATGGTGCGCTGCTGAGCGAACTGCACGGCGTCAACGCGAATCTCGGCGGTAGTACTGCCGGCGATCATGTCGGCAATAGTTTTCTCGAAGACTTCCCCATTGCAGGATTGAATCTATTGCGTTCGACGCAGTGGGGCGGCGGCGCGGGAGCACTGACACTTTTTGACCCGGTCGAGGGCACCAGCGGTGGTGTCACAGCCGCCAACAGCCTGGTTGGCGCGGCCGGTGGCGACAGTATCGGCAGCAGCGGTTTGCAGTTCCTGGGCAAAAACTCTGTGGCGGTACTTAGCCCGCTCTTCGATGCCAACCGCGGCGCCATCACCGTCGTCACGCCGACCACGCTGCGGGGCACGGTTTCGAGCAGCGCAAGCCTGGTCGGCGCTAACGCGGCTGATCAGGTTGGCAATCAGTTCACCAATCTGGGCGGCGGTCACTGGGCGGCGCGTAGCGCCAACGGTGGTCTCGGCTCGATCACCATTCTTCACGCTGGCGCACGCGTTACAGGGGTGGTGAGCGCCACCAACAGCCTGGTTGGTAGCACCTCGGGTGATGCCATAGGCAACGGCTTGTTCCAGCTCGGCAGCAGCAAAATCTGGGTCGCAACCAGTAGCCAATGGAATGGTGGCATCGGTGCTGTGACCTGGATCGACAGGACCGGCAGCATCAGCGGTGCCGTCAGCCCCGGCAACAGTTTGGTCGGCGCGCTGGTTGGTGACCTGGGCTTGGGTGGAGCGCAGTTCCGCAATCTGGGCTTGGGGAATTTCCTGTTGTTTTCTGAAAACGGCGGGGCGGGTGCGGTCACCTTCGTCAGCCCGACTTCCCTACCGACAGGTGTCGTCGACCAGACCAATAGCCTGGTCGGCAGCCTCTCGACGGATGATATTGGACACAATGGCAACGGCGGGTCCGCCAACTTCGATTTCTTCGGTGGCAAATTCGCCATCTACAGCCCGCATTGGAATAATGATGCGGGCGCGGTCAGTTGGGGCGATCTGACCGCCGGCTTGACACCTGGCGTCGTGAGCGCCAGCAATAGCCTGGTCGGCGCCTCAAGCGGTGACTTCGTCGGGGACAACCATATCGTTCCGGTCGGTTTTGGCTTCGGCCTGTTGCGCAGCCAGAATGGCGGGGCGGGAGCGGTCACATTGATCGATGCGGTAGCGCCCTTGATTGGTACGGTTAGTTCGGCAAATAGCCTGGTCGGCGCGGTCTCGACCGACGCAGTCGGCGGTGGTGGCATCGACTTCGTCGGTGGCTCGACTTACGCCATCGTGAGCTCAAACTGGTCGACACCGGGCGGTCTGACCAATGCGGGTGCAGTGACGCTCTTCGACGCTTCGACCGGGAACTTCAACGGCACTGCAAACCCATTCGCTGGATTGGTCAGTTCGGCGAATAGCCTGGTCGGCGGCAATGCCGGTGATCAGGTCGGCAGCGGCGGCGTGCAGTTCGCCTACAACGGTACGACAGACACTTTCTTCGCTGTGCTTAGCCCCAATTGGCGCAACACCGCATCGGTCCCTGACGCCGGGGCGTTGACCTGGTTCAAGTTGGCTAGTGCCTTAAACGGTACGGTCTCGACCATCAACAGCTTGGTCGGCGGATCGACCGGCGACAGCGTGGGTAACGGCGCAACCTCCGTCAACGGACTCGGCTTCAGCAACACCGGTGTGTTCCGGCTGCAAGGCAGCACTGCCGGCGATGCACTGTACTACAACCCAAATCAGAGCAACGCTGCCGGGGCGGTGGTTTTCCTGCCCGGTAGCGGGCCGACCGTTGGTGTCATCTCGGCTGCCAATGCCCTCATCGGCAGCAACGCCAACGACCGCATCGGCAGCAACGGCATTTTTGAAGTTGGCGGCAAATACATCGTGCTCAGTCCCGACTGGGATAACTCCGCTATTGCCGATGCC
>JANMJF010000361.1:0-1509 GCA_031371245.1 Pseudomonadota bacterium
CTTCGCGCGCACACCCTTGCGCATGCTGTGGGAGAACATCGACAACTCGCGCAAGCCGACCATCGCCGCCATTAACGGCTATTGCGGTGGCGGCGGTTGCGAGCTCGCGCTGGCCTGCGACATCCGCCTGGCCGGGCCGGGCGACTACACCATCGGCCAGATGGAAATCCTGGTCGGCATCCTGCCGGGTGCCGGTGGCACCACCCGCTTAGCGCGCCTGGTCGGACCCGGCAAGGCCTTGGAGTGGGTGCTGCGGGGTCGTACCTTCGCGCCTGAGGAAGCCGCCGCCGTAGGCCTGGTCCATCACTATATCGACGGTGACGTGCTGGCCGCCGCCCATGACATCGCGCGCGAATTCCTCGACAAGCCGGCGGCGGCACTCGCGGCTATCAAGCAGGTCATCCGCTCAAGCTGGGGCAAGACCACCGCCGATGGCGTCGACGAGGAAGGCGACTTATTCGCCACTGTCATTGGCGGCTCCGAGCGCGCGCTGCAGATGATGAAGGACTACGTCGCCGGCGGGCATCAGCTGAAGAAATTCTGAGCAGGCAGGGGCCACCCGGCAAGCTTGACGCAGCCGGCGCGACGCGTTGATCACGGCCTTTGTTTATAGATGCGGTCGAAGCGTTTTTCGAGCCGCACATTGGTGTTTCTAATCTGATCGACCACGCTCTTGGCCCAGTCGAAATACTCGCGCTTGCGTTCCAGTGACCAACCATCCGGGGGATGGGCGATCATGTCGCGCAGGTTGGCGATTTTGTCGGCGAGCTTGACCAGCTTGGCACCGCGCGTCGAGCGTCCAGCACGCGACACCTGCAGGCGCTTGCGCGCATGGGTGCGCAGCCATTTGACATCGGTCACTTCCATCACGATGTCGGCGATCAGCACGCCGAACTGGCCTTTCAATTCGTCGTAAGTGGTCTCGGTATCCTCAATCGTGTCGTGCAGCAAGGCCGCGGCCAGGATGCGGGGATCGTCGACCTCGCCCTCGTTCAACAGGATGCTGGCCAGGGTGATGGGATGATTGATGTAGGGCGAAGCTTCTTTGTCCTTGCGCCGTTGATTGCGATGTTTGCGCGCGGCGAAGTCCGTGGCGCTCAAGACCAAGGTCAGATCCCGTGGATTATTGCTCATAGACCTCCTCTCCCCGCCTCATCGCGCCACCGCGCCCCTCACAAATGCTCGCGATACCAGCGCAAGGCGGCCTGCGCCGCCTCATCGAGTGCGTCCATATAGACGTCGTAATGTCGGCAATCGATGGTCAGCAGTTTTTTTGGTTGGCCGCCTGAGGCGAAGGTTTCTTCCTGCCACGCGGTCGGCGTAGTGGTATCGCGCGCGGCGATGATCATGAGCAAGGGCGTCGGTGCTATGGCTGGCACGAAGGACATCGGTTCGTAGGTGCGCAGAAGATCGAAGGAACGCAAGGTCAGTTCATTGCGATAGCGAGCGCTGGTGTCCTTAGCCGCCACCCATTCGGCGGCTTCTGAACCCTTGTTCGCGGCCAGCGTG
>JANMJF010000387.1:0-5101 GCA_031371245.1 Pseudomonadota bacterium
ATCAGCGCACGATGCCGCGCACCGAGGAACGCACGAAATCCAGCAGCCGCGCGACCTCGGGGAAAGCGTCACGCTCGGCTTCGAGCAGCTTGAGCGCGGCTTCCAGCGAGTTGCCCTGCCGATACAGCGTGCGATAAGCGCGCTTGAGTGCCGCGATCGATTCGACACTGAAGCCGCGACGCTTCAAGCCTTCGCGGTTGATGCTGCGCGGCTCCGCGCTGTTACCGTTGACGATGATATAGGGCGGCACATCGCGGACGATGGCGGCCGCGATGGCCGAAAAACTACTCTCGCCCATGCGACAGAACTGGTGCACACCCGTGAACCCACCGAGGATGACGTAATCCTGAATCTCGACATGTCCCGCCAGTGTCGCGTTGTTAGCGAACACGGTGTGATTGCCGACTTTGCAGTCGTGGGCGATGTGACAGTAGGCCATCAGCCAGTTGTCGTCGCCGAGCCGCGTGACACCACCGCCTTGCGGTGTGCCGCGATTGATACTGCAGTATTCGCGGATGGTATTGCCATCGCCGATCTCAAGCCGCGATTCGCCGCTGCCCGAAAACTTCTTGTCCTGCGGATCGTCGCCTAGCGAACAGAATGAGTACACAGAGTTGTCGCGACCAATGCGGGTCGGTCCTTTGATGACGGTATGGCTACCGATGCGCGAGCCGGCGCCAATTTCCACATCGGCGCCGATTGATGTCCACGGCCCGACCTCAACATCGGCGGCAAGTGTCGCGCCGGGGTCGACTTTCGCGTTCGTATCAATCAACGGTCAGCGGCCCGCTCGGTGGTCATGAATTCCGCGCTGGCGACCACCACACCGTCCACCTCTGCGGTGGCGTCGAAGCGGTAGATACCCTTGATCTGACGGCGCAGTTGCGCGCGCAGGATCAATTGATCGCCAGCCGTGACCGGACGCTTGAACCGCGCCTTGTCGACCCCGACCAGATAATAGACGTTGCCTTCTTCGCTACGCGCCTGATTGGAATAAAAGGCCAGCATGCCGGTAGCCTGGGCCATCGACTCCAGGATCAGCACACCGGGCATAATCGGGTGTCCTGGAAAATGTCCGAGAAAGAAAGGTTCATTGATTGAGACATTCTTCAATGCCTTAATCGATTTGAAGGGGGTGTACTCAATGATGCGATCGATCAAAAGAAAGGGGTATCGGTGCGGCATCGTCTGCAAAATTTTTGCAATGCCCAAATCTTCCATAGCGCCTCCCACTACGCACCACCCCACGGCCCGCGCGGGCCCGGAACTTGTGTAATTATCATCACGACTCGCACTTAGTGTCATTGACGCGGGCGGCGGAATTGCGCCACACGCCGCCACCAGGTTGGGCTGGGCTCAGCAGGCCAGCCCGATGAATAACGAGCGCTGGCTTCTTTGATCGAACGTGTGACCATACTCGTCGCGGTAACCGTCACCCCGTCGGCAATCTGGACGCCCTCGCCGACGCCGACCTTGCCACCGATGCGGCAATTGCGGCCGATGCGGGCCGCGCCCGCGATGGCTGCCTGACCGGCGATCGCACTACCTGCGCCAATCACCGAATCATGTCCGATCAACACTTGGCTGTCGAGTATGCACCCCCGCGCGATGACGGTGTTACCCAGCACAGCGGTGTGAATGACCACATGCGCAAGGCTCGCATTGTCGACCACCAGTGCGTTGCGCTGGCCCTGTGCCGCGCCTACCAGCACAGCGCCAGCGCAAGCTTGCGCGCGCACACCGACAATGAAACTAACTTCGTTGGCTGTAGCAATAGCGGCCATGGCCAAAGCGTCGACCATGGCATTGACCGCTGCACTCTCAAGACCGGCCCCGAGCCGTTTGGCCAGTTCGCTGATGCGAAGACTCATGGGCAGCTGTTCGACCGGCTCAGCGTTACTGGCGCTGCGGCCAGACCCGCTCCCATCAGCCAACGGCCAGTTTGGCGCCGCCGGAGGCGGCGGCGCGCAGATTTCTTAGCGAGTCACCGACGACCTCTATTTGGCCGCGCCGCCTTTCTTCAAGCGGGCAATGACCTGCTCAGTGATATCGACCTTTTCGCTGGCGAACGCCACACCGGGACCCAGCACAATATCGAATCCTTGCTCTTTAGACAGCGCCACGATCGCTTCACCGATCTGCTGCTGGATGATGGCCATTTCCTCGTTACGGCGGAAATTGACGTCCTCCTGGAATTCCTGGGTGTCGCGCTTGAGGTCACGACGCTTGGCCATGACGTCGCGCTCAACGCGAGCGCGCTCGGATTCGCTCATGATCGCCCCATCTTTCTGCATGCGATCTTCGAGCCCCTTCAACTCCTTCTGCGCGCCAACCAGCTTTTGATCTCGCGCGGCAAACTCTTTTTCAAGTTTGACCCTTGCGACATCGGCCTGGGGTGCCGCTTCAAGTATGCGCGGCGCGTTGACCACCCCAATCTTGTAGTCGGCCGCATGCGCAACGGTAAACGACATCGAGGTTGATAAAAGGACGACCAGGGAAAATCGATCAAGGATTCTCAATGCAGTACTCCAGTGCGTTTTAGGATAGTGGTTGAAGCTGCGGTATATGACCGCGATCGCTACCGCGCCCGCTCCGTGCCAGGGGAGTGGCCGGCACGTTGCGCGCAAAAGCAGGTAACCGGGGCGGGTCGACGACCAGCCGCAGTGACACAGTGTAATCTGACTCCCCGCGCCTGCTCGGCGCCCGTCGCACCATTATGTAACCCTCTTCGCTATCTTTCCAGACCGAGCACGCTCAGAACTGCGTGCCGAAATTGAACTGGAAGCGTTGGGTTCTATCACCCGGACGGTCTCTGAATGGCTGCGCGACACTGACCGACAGCAGACCAAAAGGCGACATCCAGATGCCCGATAGGCCGGCTGACATGCGTACTTCGGAGAAGTTGACGTCCTGATCGGCCGACCATACGTTACCTGCGTCGATGAACGTCGAGAGACGTACCGACTTGAATTCAGCCAGGAAGGGCACCGGAATGATGACTTCTGCGCCACCCACCACCTCGACATTGCCACCTAACGCGCGGCGAAAAATGTCTTCTGGACCAAGGGAATTTTCTTCATAGCCGCGCACGGTACGCGGGCCGCCGGCGTAGAAATTCTCGAAGAATGGCAACTCTTTGGTACTCCCATAGGCACCGCCATAGCCGACTTCACCGCGCATCATCAGGATGTAATTCTTAGCCAGTGGCACGAATAGTTTGGACTCGTAGTTCAACTTGTAATACGTCAGGTCAGCACCCGGCACAGTAATTTCGCCGCGGATACGTTGCAACGTGCCGCGGTCTGGAAAGATGGCCGAATTGCGCGTGTCGTAAGTAAAGGCGGTTGAGAAGCGGATCAAGTTGTAATTGTTACCTTCGCGCGCCAGGAAGTTGGCAATAATCGGATCGAGGAACAACGGATTGGTATTGATCGATGTCGACTCGTATGACAAGCCAGCATTGACGAAGTGAAATTCCGTAAGTGGCACACCGAAATTCATACCGCCGGACAACGTCTTGGTGTTGTAGCGGATGACATTGGTGTTGCCGGCGTCGGTCTTTTGGTAAGTGAAATCGAAGCCTCGTGCGACACCATCGGTGGTCCAGTAGGGGTTCATGTAACCGAGGCGGAAGACCTGATTGATCTCGCTGTTGGCAAAGGCAAAGCTGACACTCTTGCCGCTGCCGAGGAAATTGTCCTGCTGGACATTGGTATTGAAAATAATACCGGCCGACTGCGAGAAACCAACGCCTAGCTGCAGATTACCCGACGGTCGCTCCTTGACCGTGAAATTGATGTCGACTTGGTCAGTCGAGCCGGCTACCGCCGGTGTTTCAACATTCACGTCCTCGAAGATACCCAGACGCCGCAGGCGAGTCTTGGAACGCTCAACCTTAGCGGTCGAAATCCAGCCGCCCTCAAGCTGGCGCATTTCGCGGCGCAGCACTTCGTCGCGTGTCTTGGCGTTACCGAAAAAATTCACACGGCGCACATAGACCCGCTGGCCGGGGTCGACAAAGTAGGTCACGCCCGCGACACGGTTTTTTTCGTTGATGTCAGGGATCGCGTTGACATTGGCGAAGGCATAGCCCTCGTCGCCGAGACGATCGGTGATGGCCTTGCTGGTGGCGGTCAAATCCTTGCGCGAGAAAGTCATGCCCTTGCGCGTGACCACAAACCTGAACAAATCCTCTGGCGCCACAATCAAAGTGCCGGCCAGCTTGACATCGCCGACCACGAATTTCTCGCCTTCGGTCACGTTGATGGTCAGGTAGACGTCTTGTTTGTCTGGCGTAATCGAAACCTGCGTGGAGTCGACACTGAAATTCAGGTAGCCATTGTCCTGGTACAGCGAACGCAGAATTTCCAGATCGCCCGACAGTTTCTGCTTGGAGTACTGATCGTCTTTGGTGAACCAGCTAATCCAGGTTGGCGTGTTGAGCTTGAAGTTGTCGCGGATCTGGTCGTCACTGAAGGCTTCATTGCCGATGATATTGATCTGCTTGATGCGCGCAGCCTCACCCTCTGAGATGGTGAAGGCCACTTCGACAGTCTTGTCGTCGACCGGAATGACTTCGTTCTCGATACGCACGCCGTACTTGCCGTTAGCGAAGTATTGGCGTTTGAGCTCCGGCAGTACCTTGTCGAGTTTGGACTCGTTGAACACTTCGCCCTTGGCGAAGCCGACCTCCTTCAGACCTTTGGTCAGGTCGTCGGTCTTGATGGCTTTGTTGCCTTCGAAGGTGATGTCGGAGATGGTCTCGCGCTCTTGCACGATAACCACCAGCACGTCGCCGTCACGTTCGAGCCTGACGTCCTTGAACAGACCGGTCTTGAACAGCGCCCGCACGGCATCACGCGAGCGCTTGTCATCGACCGAGTCGCCGACACTAATAGGAAGATAGTTGAAGATCGCGCCGGGCGATATCCGGTCCAACCCCTCGACCCGGATATCGTCTACGACGAAGGAATCCGCGGCCGAAGCGCCTACCGCGAACAACATCGTCAAGCCGAATATCCAGCCTGCTGCAAAGGCTTTCGACATAAATATATTTATTTATTTTTGGGTGTTTCCGTCACCAGCGTACTCACAGAATGCG
>JANMJF010000390.1:0-2070 GCA_031371245.1 Pseudomonadota bacterium
CTGCCACGTGGTCGCGGCGGCCAGTCCTTCCTCGTCACGGGCGCCAGCTGGATTCAGCAGCGCCTCGAACAGCGTGCGAGTGGACTGGCGGTGAGTAGTGAGCTGGGTATGAAACGCCGGCCAATCGGCGTAGCCGGCGGCAAAGGCGATGCGCGCGCGTTCCTTGTCGTCGTGTGGCAGCCGGTGGGTTTGCTCGTCGCGCACTTCTTGCAGGCGATGCTCGATCATGCGCAGGAAGCGGTAGCTGGCGCTCAAACTCGCGACTTCTTCGGCTTCCAGCAGACCTAGTTCACCGCACAGGGCTAAGGTCGGCAGCAGCGATCGATTGCGCAAGCGTGCCTCGCGGCCGCCGCGGGTGAGTTGGAATAACTGCGCGGTGAATTCGATTTCACGGATGCCGCCGCGGCCGCGTTTGACGTCATCGCGCAGTGCTGCGCTGCTCGCTTCGCGATCGATCAGGGTCTTCATTTCGCGCAGCGCGTCGAGCGCGCCGTAGTCCAGATAACGACGAAACACAAAGGGCCGGATCAGGGCGGCCAGCGCTGTGCGGCAAGGCTCGTCACCACATAGCGCGCGCGCCTTGATCAAGGCATAGCGCTCCCAGTCGCGGCCGTGTACGGCGTAATAGTGCTCGATGGCGGCGAGGCTGCTGGTCAGGGGCCCACTGTCGCCAAACGGGCGCAGGCGCATGTCGACGCGAAACACATAACCATCGGCGGTTTTCTCATTCAACAGCGCGATCAGATCGCGCCCGAGCCGGTCGAAATAGTCCTGATGCTCAATGTCTTTACGCCCACCGCGTGTGACGCCGTCGCATTCATAAATAAACAGCAGATCGATGTCAGACGAGAAATTGAGCTCACCACCGCCGAGCTTGCCCATGGCCAGCACCAGCAGGCTCAAAGGCGCGCCTTGTTCATCGCAGGCGCGCCCGAAACGCGGCTCAAGATGCCGCTGCAGCCAGGTGACCGCGTGAGCGACCGTGGCGTCGGCAAAAGCGCTCAGTTCAGCCATCACCCCATCGACGCTGACGCCGAGTTGCAGATCACGCCAGGCAATGCGAACCATCTCGGCGCGGCGCAGATCACGCAACGCGCTTTGCACGGTGCTGAACTCATGGCAGTTCGCCAGCGCGGCGTGGAGCACGGCATCGTAAGCGGCGCGGTCGTGAGCCTGGGCGAGGGTCGGCGTGGCGAGCAGGTCAAGAAAGGCTGTTGGCCAGCGGATCGCGTATTCGGCGATGAAGGCACTCTTGGCGAAGGCGGCGGCTAGCTGTGCTGTCAAGGACGCGTCGAGCGCGGCGCGCTGCTGATCAGCCGCATAAAAACGGTCGAGCAGACGCGCAGTGTCGTCGCGCAGCAGGGTTGGGAGGGCCGCCAGTTCATGCATGGTGTGCTACCGCCGTCGGGTCATCGGTGCGTGAGCAGTTGATCAAAAATTCGGCGCCGGTGAAACTCAGTCTGGCCGCAGACCCTGCACGCGTTCCGGTCATTGTCCAATAATCAGTCGTAAGCCGTCATGAGCACCACGCCGCGTCTCGAAAGCAAGTTGCCGGATGTCGGCACCACCATCTTCACCACCATGTCGCAGATGGCTCACGACCATCAGGCCATCAATCTTTCCCAGGGCTATCCCGACTATGACGGCCCGTCGGCGCTCACTGAGCGCCTGGCTTACTACACCACCCACGGCTACAACCAGTACGCGCCGTTGGCCGGCGTGCCGGCGCTGCGCCAGCAGGTGGCGGCCAAGGTTGAGCGCTACTACGACCATCCCATCGATGCCGACACCCAGGTCACCATCACGCCGGGTGCCACCGAAGCGATCTTCTGCGCGGTGCACGCGGTGGTGCGGCCGGGTGACGAAGTCATCATGTTCGATCCGGTCTATGACTGTTACGACCCCGCCGTGCGCCTCGCCGGCGGCAAGCCGGTGCATCTGACCTTGGTCGCGCCTACCTATCGTATCGACTGGGCCGCAGTGCGGCGCGCCATCACGCCGCGCACGCGCATGATCATGATCAACTCGCCACACAATCCCTCGGGCAGCGTGCTCGATGAGAGCGATTTA
>JANMJF010000414.1:0-2322 GCA_031371245.1 Pseudomonadota bacterium
TGCGTCCGTCGCGCAGCTTGCGCAGATGTTTGAACACATCGTCTTCGATCACGGTGCAGCGCTCGGCCGGCAGCTGATTCATGTCGAGATGACGCTGCAACTGAGCGAGCGCCGGTGCCGACGAATCGACAGCCGTCACGCTGCGTGCGCCCTGGGCCAGCGCCTGTAAGCCGAAGCCGCCGCTGTAGCAGAAGGCGTCGAGCACGTCGGCGTCTTTGGCGAGGGCGCCGACCAGCAGGCGGTTCTCTTGTTGATCGAGATAGTGACCGGTCTTATGGCCGTGGGCGAGATCGATCTCAATCTGCAGGCCATTTTCGCGACAGCTAATGCGCGGTGACTCGAGTTGCCCGCGCAGCAGGCCGCTCGCCACTTCGAGGCCTTCGACTTCCAGTACATCGCTGTCGGAGCGTTCATAGACTGCCCGAGCGCCGGTCAGACTCATCAGCGCGTCGGCGATGGCATCGCGCCAGCGCCGCGCGCCGGCACTGGTGGTCTGCATCACTAGCACGTCGCCGAAGCGATCGACGACCAGACCCGGCAAGCCGTCGGATTCCGCATGTACCAGGCGCAGCGCGCCGTCGTCGGCCCTCGGCAGCAGGCGCTCGCGCATGGCGATGGCGGTGGCCAGACGCGCGGTGAAAAACGCTGCGTCGATGACGGTCTCTTGCTGCCAGTCCCAGATACGCACGCGGATATTGGAGACCGGGTTCCAGGCACCATGGCCGAGGAAGCGACCGTCGTGGGCGAACACGCTTGCGGTGTCGCCGACCTGTGGGTCGCCCGCGACTTTTTCGATGGCGCCGGAAAATACCCACGGATGACGGCGCAGCAGTGAGCGTTCGCGGTCGCGTTTCAGGATGATTTTGATCATGTTGGGAGCGACCTTTGTCGACAGCATGGAAAGAAGCGGCAGGGCGCGCATAGGCTGGCCAGAGGTTCGGTCCGTCGTTTGCCCACGCGCTGAGAGGCGCACATGCTAGCGGTATGCCCCGGGTATTTCACGCACGCTGCACCGGCCGATGGGTCTGAGCATGGCGCGGCTTCACTGCCTGGCCGCGGCCGGATCAAGTACCATTCCTTGCCCGTAAGACCGGCAGTTCGATGGTGGTTGATGGCGGTTATTTGGCTTGAAGCGCGCGCTGAGAGCGCGAGGAGCACAGACATGGCAGAACAACAGTTCGCAATCGTATTTCGTGGTCGCCTGCTGACAGGCGCGGACCCGCTGGCGGTGCGCGCCAACTTCGCCAAGCTGTTCAATATCGACGCAGCGCGGGTTGAGCAGATGTTTTCCGGCCAACCGGTGATTATCAAGAAGGGGCTGGACCTGCTGAGCGCCGACAAATACAAGGCGGCACTGGCCAAGGCCGGCGCGCTAGTCGATGCCATCGACATGCCGGTCGATGACGCGCCGAGTGCGCCGCCGCCCGCCGCAGCCGAGCCGCCGATATCGGTAGCAACGCCTGCGCCCGTATCAGCGGCGCTAAGTGCTGTCTCACACCCCATCGATCCGACGCTCGCCCGCAGTGCGCCGCCGGCCGCCCTGCGCGGGACGCCAAACCCACTCACCACCACCTTGGCCGAACCCGGCGCGATGCTGGTCGAAGCGCGCCCGATTGCCCCGGCGGTGATTGCCACCGAACACCTCACCCTCGCCGCGCCCGGCACGCTGCTGGTCGAGCCCCAAAAGAGCGCACCGGCGCAATTCGATTTGAGCGGCTTGTCGCTCGAGACACCATGAGTCTGCTGCTGAATTCTCGCGACATCGATTTCAATCTCTACGAACTGCTCGATACCGAAGCCCTGACTCGCACGCCGCGCTATGCCGAGCACGATCGTGGGGTGTTCGACGCGGTGATCGAGGCGGCGCGGCTGTTGGCCGAAGCTAAATTCGCGCCCCATGCCGCCACGCTCGATGCCAACGAGCCCAGCTTCGACGGCCAGCGCGTGCATCTACCGGCGGAGTTGCACGCGGCGATGGACGCCTATATCGCCGCTGGTTTCATGGGCATTGCGGCGGCGGCGGAATTGGGCGGCATGCAATTGCCATGGGTGGTCGGTCAGGCAGCCTGTGCGTGGTTCGCGGCGGCCGACGTGTCGGCCAATTCCTACCCACTGATTACCCATTCAGCCATCAATCTGTTGTCGGCCTTCGGCAGCGCCGATCAGTTGCGGCGTTATGTCGAGCCGATGGTGGCCGGGCGCTTCTTTGGCACCATGTGTTTATCGGAGCCACAGGCCGGCTCATCGCTGTCGGATATTCAACTGCGCGCCGAGCCCACCGCCCACGGTCACTATCTGATCAAGGGCACCAAGATGTGGATC
>JANMJF010000433.1:0-18427 GCA_031371245.1 Pseudomonadota bacterium
TGGGCGCCATGACGCTGGGCGAGCATCGCTTCGGTGCGGCGTGGAGAGATCACCGCGCCGGTTGCATTGTTGCCGCCAAAGCCCTTGGAGTTGAGGAAGGCGACTTCGGCGCGATCGCCGAGCTCGACGTCGTGCAGGGCAATGGCGAGATGACTGTCGTCCAGATCGTTCGCCAGCTGCTCGACGGTCTTGATGCCAGGCATCACGCCGTGGCGTAACACGCCGAGGGTGACCGTCATTTGATCAGCGCTGGCCGGCGCCAGGGAATGGCCGACGAAGGCTTTGATGGCGGTGACTGGCCAGTCTTCGATGCCGAAGGCGGCCGCCACCAGGTTCATGATGCGGCTCTCGGTCGTGCGATTCTGCGGCGTGCTCGAGCCGTGGGCCTGCACGAAGCTGCGCTTGCGGACGACCTCATCGCCGAACATCCCACGCACCGATGCGACGGCCTTGGCGAGGGTGATGTAATTGCCCGGGCCGGGTGCCGAGATAGATTTTTTGAAGCCGTCGGCGTTGACGAATACATCGCTGACCGCGCCGTGGATCTGGGCGCCGAGCTCGAGCGCCAAGGCATCGTCGAACAGCACGAAGTACTGGCCCGATTCACCAAGGGTGAAACCGCAGTTGTCACCGAAGGGACGGCTGGCACGACGATAGTCCGGCACGGTGACGCCGTCGAGTCGGCATAGATCGCTGTCGGTCGCAAGTGCACTCATGGCGGCATAGCCTTCGATCACTTCCGGCAGCAAGGGCGCCTCGGCATTGCCGACCACCGCGACACGACGGCGACCGGACTGAATGTCCTCGACCGCCAGCCGCAGGTTATAGAGGAAGGTCGCGCAGGCGCCGGCATTGGCGCCGGTCGCGCCGACGCTGCCGAGCACATAGGCGTTGACGAAGTCGGCCGGCATGGTGTTAAGACCCAGCGGCAGCTGCTTGGAGCTGACGCGGTTGCCCCGCAGGCGAGCCTGCAGCATGCCGCCGGTGCCATTGCCGTCGAGCTGGGCCAGGGCACTGGCGGCATAAACCGCGATTTCATCGGGATGCACGGTGTTGATGACCGTCGACCAGGCGATGCCCATCGAGCGCACCGCGTCCGACGAGGCGATGATCGCCAATTGCAGACCACGTGGATGAAAGCGCGAGGGGTAGAGGGCCGCCGGATCGAAACCGCTCGGCAACTGGCCACCGGCTTGGACGGCGAGCTTGCGCCGGGTCTCGACCCACAGCGCGCTGCCCGTCGCGAGCGCAATGCTGACCTTGCCATCCTGGCTGTCCAGCACTTCCCAGCCGGGCGGCAAGGGATCGGGCAGGTCGCGCGCAGCGACCGTGATGCGGTTGCTGTGAATGTCGTCGGCGACGAGCGGCAGCTCGCTATTGCCGCTCACCTGGTCGGGGTCGAAGCGTGCCGTTTCAAGACGGCGGATCAAGGTGCCATCTAAAACTGCGCTTTGCAGTTCGGCAAGACCTGCGGTATCGAAAACACTGCCGTCGGGGCGGCGCAGCTCGCCGTCTTTCACATAACCCAGGTTCATCATCGCGGCGAGCGCGCTGACCGTGCGCTGGCGGCGCGCGATGTCGATGCTTTCCCAGATGATGCGGTGGTAGGCATGGTGGAAAGACGAACGCCCGGCCGGGCCGACGCCGCCAAATCCTACGATCACAGGCAATCGGGTCATGGTGCCACTCCGTGCTGAATGGCCGGTATTCTAGGGACGGCGAGCCACACAGATGTGGCCATATGCGTCATATACTTGGCCATATGCGACAAACTGCTCCGAACTGTTCATGACTGAGCGCCAGCGTCCGACGCCACTACGCATTGGCTTCGTGCTTACGCCCGGCATGCTTGCGACCGGAACCGCGCTGCCCTACGAGATGTGGCTGGCGGCGGCCGATCGTCGGCGCGCCGCGCGCCACAGCGATGGACGTATCGAGCTGCGCCTGATCGCGGCCATCGAAGATGAGCGCGACTACGGGCGACTGCCGATCCGGGCCGATTGCACGCTGGCCGAGGCGGGCCGTTGCGACGTGGTCTATCTGCCCGCCCTGTGGCGCCACCCGCCGGCATTAGTGCGACAACTCGCGCCGCTGCGTGCCTGGCTCATCGATCAATACGAACGTGGTGCGCAGATCGCGGCGGTCGGTACCGGGGTCAGCCTGCTGGCCGCCACCGGTCTGCTCGATGGCCACGCCGCCACCACCCATTGGTACAACTTCGAGCGCTTTGAGCGCGATTACCCGGCGGTTGAGCTCAAGCGCCAGTTTTTTATCACCCAGGCCGGCGCGCTGTATTGCGCGGCCAGTATCAATTCGCTGGCCGACGTTTCGGTGCATCTCATCGAACGCACTTTCGACCGCGCCACAGCCCAACATGTGGAGCGCAATTTTTCCCATGAGATCCGTCGTACCTACGAGGAGTACCGTTATATGGACGGTGGCATGGCACCGCTCGCCGATGAAGTGGTGGTCGAGGCGCAACTGTGGATCGAAGCCAATGTCGCGGCCCAGTTGACGGTCGCCGATCTGGCGGCGCGTCTTGGTGTCAGTGTGCGCACCCTGGCTCGGCGCTTTCGTCGCGCGACGGGCACCAGCCCGCACGGTTACTGGCAGCAGCGCCGCGTGCGGCTGGCCAAGGAACTGCTGGAAAAGACCAATCTCACCATCGGCGAAATCGCCTATCGGGTCGGCTACCAGGATAGCGGCCACTTCTCGCGGCTGTTCGAACGCGAGTTGTCCGTGCCGCCATCGGACTATCGGCAGACCGTGCGCGCCAAACTATTCCAGACCGAGCTTGGCAGTGCACCCCGTGTCAATTCGGTTGACAGCGGTGCTACGGAGAAATAGCGCAACACGAACAACGCATTAACCGCACAACGGTGGTTTAGGGGCAGCGCGCTTTGTCTATAAGTTTTACATCGCGTGCGAAGTCTTCGCGCGGACGTGCTGCAAGTGCCGGTAAAACACCAATAAAAAAACTTGGCAATCATCTTGCACAAGGAACTGCCCAACGGGTTCCGTTTCCCGTGTTCGTACCGATGCAGCGGAGGAATTCGTAGTCGCGGCTGTGCCGCCGCGACGCCCACGGGTTCCGTGCCCCCGTTGTGTCGGTCGTGCCGAAAGGTCGTATACGTGCACGACCGTTCCTTATGCGCCCCGCCCTAAAATGGCGGGGCTTTTTTTTGACGTTCCCCGCGTTACCATGCCGGCCGGTTTCAGGCGCCCAGCGCGCGGGAGAGTCAGCAATGTCCGGCCCCAGGTACCCCGCATTCGATACCTTGTCGCTGCATGCCGGGCAACGCCCCGATGCGAGCTTCGGCAGCCGCGCGGTGCCGATCTACCAGACCGTGGCATTTGTCTTCGAAGACAGCGACATCGCCGCCTCGCGTTTCGACATCGCGCGCGCCGGGCATGTTTACTCGCGGATCTCCAATCCGACCGTGGCGGTGCTAGAAGAACGCCTGGCAGCGCTGGAAAAAGGCGTCGGCGCGGTCGCCACTGCCAGCGGCATGGCCGCCATCCATCTCGCCCTCACCACCATCGCCAGTGCCGGATCGCACCTCGTTGCCTCGCAGGCTTTATATGGCGGCACCCACAACCTGCTGCGCTATACGCTGCCGCGCTTCGGCATCGAAACCACGTTTGTCGATCCGCGTGAGCCCGACGCGTTCGCTGCGGCGGTACGCGACAACACCGTGGCGATGTTCGCCGAGACCGTTGCCAATCCGCGCTGCGAAGTGTTGAACGTGCCGGCGGTTGCCGCGCGTGCCCATGCCGCCGGCGTGCCGCTGATCATCGACGCGACGCTGACCACGCCCTATCTCATGCAGCCTTTGGAACTGGGCGCCGACATCGTCGTGCATTCCTTGACCAAGTTCATCGGCGGCCACGGCGTGATGCTGGGCGGCGCGGTGATCGACGGCGGGCGCTTCGACTGGCAACAGTCCAAGCGCCGCTTTGCGACCCTATGCGCGCCCTATGACGGCTTCCACGATTTGAATTTTGCCGAGGAATTCGGCCCCCAGGCCTACATCATGCGGGCCAGACGCGAGGGCCTGCGGGATTTCGGCGCCGCGCTGGCGCCGGCCAGTGCCTTCCAATTGCTGCAAGGCCTGGAGACCTTGTCCCTGCGCATGCAGCGTCATGTCGAAAACGCGGTGAGCATCGCCGAGTTCCTCGCCAAGCAGGAGGCGGTGAGTGGCGTCACCCATCCTTGTCTGCCCGACCACCCCGATCACACACTGGCCGGGCAGCTGCTGCCGCGCGGCAGTGGTGCGGTATTCAGCTTCGACGTGCGCGGCGGGCGCGCCGCCGGCCGCAAACTGATCGAGGCCCTGAGCGTGTTCTCCCATCTCGCCAATGTCGGCGATGCCAAGTCCCTGGTCATTCATCCGGCCTCGACCACCCACGCGCGCATGGACGCGTCCGCACTTGCCGCCGCCGGCATCTCGGACGGTCTGGTGCGTCTGTCCATTGGTCTGGAGGATCCGGTCGACCTGATTGAGGATCTGACCAAGGCGCTGTACCGCTCTCAGAAATAAGCCCACGCACCGGTTCAGGAGCAAGCGATGTATTTCGAAGTCGATGGTCACACGGTGTTCGCCGCCGGCCGCCTCACTGCCGATGCCGGCGCGCCGCCCGTGGTCCTGGTGCACGGTGCGGCCATGGACCACACGGTGTGGGTTTATCACACGCGCTATTTCATGCACATCGGCCGCGGGGTGGTGGCGCCTGATCTGCCGGGCCACGGTCACTCGGGTGGCGCGCCGCTAAACAGCATCGAAGACATGGCGAGCTGGTTATTACGCGTGCTCGATGCGCTGGATCTGCCCGAAGTAGCCCTCGCCGGTCACAGTCTGGGCGCGCTGGTCGCACTCGAAGCGGCCGCTCGCGCCGCGCCGCGCATCTCGCGTCTGGCGCTGCTCGGTGCGGCCTTCCCGATGCCGGTCAGTGAGCTGCTATTGAATGCCGCCAAGGCCAATGCGCCGGAATCGCGCGACATGATGATGATCTGGGGGCATGGCCCAAGCGCGCAATACGGCGCCAACCCGGTGTCCGGCATCCACATCGTGAACAGCAGCATACGGCTGCTGGAGCAAGCCCAGCCGGGTCTGCTGTACACCGATCTGAAAGCCTGCAACGACTACGCGCATGGCGCCGAGGCGGCGGCTGCAGTGCGCGCCCGGACCACCTTCATCTGCGGCAACGAAGATCGTATGACGCCGCTGCCCGCCGCGCGCCAGCTGGCCGCCGGCATGAGCAATAGCGCGGTCGCGACCATCGCCGGTGCCGGTCACATCATGATGAGCGAGCAGCCTGAGCTTACCCATAGGCAGCTGGTTGCGGCGCTCGCCTGAGCCGGTCCAGCAAGCCATGACCGACGCACCTGCTGCGGCCGAGGAGGCGAACGGTGCGCAACTGCGCGCCAGCAACTACGCCCGCGCGGGACTGATACTCGCGACCCTCGCGCTATTCGTATCCGAACACCTGGTGCACTATGCGATGGGCTTGATGGCCCTGCTCGGTGTCATCGACGCGCTGCGCGATCGGCGCGCGCTGCGCGAGTGGCGGTCACGGCAACTGCTGGTACTGTTCGGCCTTTTGTGGGTGCCGATGTTGTGCGCCTATCCCGGCGCAGTTGCACCCGACCACACCCTGCACACCGTCTTGCCTTATCTGCATCTGCTGCCGGCTGCCTATTTCATGATGCGTGCCTGCGCCGACATCGACGTGCGGCGCTTGGTGACGACCGGCGCCGCGATGCTGGTCGGTTTTGTTGCGTTCGACGCCTTCGTGCAACTCATCTGGCACACCGATCTATTCGGCTATCCCTACGACCGTGGTGTCTTGAAGGGTGTGTTCTACCCCAAACAACGGCTGGGATTGTTCCTGGCGGTGTTCGCACCGCTGTATGTCGATGTCGTGCTGCGCTGGTGTCGCGACCAGCCGCGCTTATGGCTGTTGCTGGTGCCGCTGGTGGTGGTGGTGCTGCTGTCGCTCAAGCGCAGCGCCTGGATCATGCTGGTGTTTGGCCTGCTGGCCTATCTGCTGCTGCACTTGCGTCTGCGGCGGGGGTCATGGAGTGGCCGACGGCTCGCGCAGTTCGGCCTGTTGGTGCTGCTGGCCGGCAGTTTAGCGGTCATGAATCCGAGCTTGCGCGCGCGCCTCACGGCCACCAGTGGCTTGTTCTCGAGCCAGGCCGCCGACATCGATGCGGCGACTGCCTATCGTCTGACGTTGTGGCGTACTGGGGTGCATATCTTCGCTGATCATTGGCTGACCGGCATCGGCCCGCGTGGCTTCCGCCACGTTTATGCCGAGTACGCACCCGCCGATGATTTCTGGGTCAAGCGCCTCGGCCACGGGCAGACCCATCCCCACCAATTCCTGCTCGAGATTGCAATCGAGACCGGCGTCATCGGGCTGGTGGCGTTTACCTTGTTCTATGGGATGTTGTTGCGACTGTTGAGCCGCCCGACATGGGCTCGCGTCGCGCCCGTATGGCTGCTCAGTGCGACGGTCGCCTGGCTGCCACTGAATGCTCATCTGGCGTTCTATGGCGCCTATTGGTCGTCGTTGGCGTGGTTCATGGTGGCGGTCGGGCTGGCCGAGCTGCGGCCACCGGGTTTGGCAACGCCCGAAAACGCGCCAGCGACAGCACCGGCCGGCTGACGCGCAGTGCCCTCAGGGTTTGCGTTGGCGGCGCGCGTCCAAAGTGCTGCGTGTCACCGCGAATTCGCCCTTGTCATCGAGCGGGCGTGGCCGCACGCAGCCCCAGCCCAGTTCCTCGTCTTGAACGTAACGTTTGCCGAGCTGCCAGGCGATCTGTGCGCGTGCCAGTTCGAGTCCGAGGTAAAAGGCATGGGGGCCGTCGGCATCGACATTCAACGCCTGGAACACGTCATAGGGATCGCGCGCAGTATGCAGACCGTGGCGGTTGTAGATGTGAAAGCCTGCAGCTGAGACTTGAATACGGAAGTTGTCGTCCGCGACCTCGGCGGCGAAATCGGCGATTTCGGCTGCGTTATAGGGGAAGGGGTGTCTTTCATGCAGCGCCAGCAGGGATTCGTCGAGGTGGCGTGGCGGCATATTGTCCTCGCGTGCGGCGAACATCACGCGCCGTGCGCGATCCACTTCGCGCACCACACTTACACAGTGACGGCTGACCTCGGTGGTCAGCACACCGGTGATGTGCAATTCCGACACAACCCCCAGCAGCAGGGTGTTGAGGCCTAGCGTGTCGGTATGGGTAAGCTCAGACAGATTGCCTATGCCCATCAGGATTTCGATGTCGGGGTAACGTTCGCGCAGCGCCGCGTAGCGCAATAGCGAGTGGGTGAAACCGTGGTGGATAGGGTCGAGCACGGGATCGGCGAAAAACGGCAGGCCGCGCGCGCCATAGCTGTCGATGGTGCGATACAAGTCGTCCATGTCGCCTGGATGTTGGGCAATGAGGATCGGTATGCAGTGGCTGTCGGCCACCAGATCGAGGCTAGGTCCAGTCAAGCTGAAGACGTAATCAGCGCCGGCGGCAATCGCGCGTTCCAGCTCGCGGCGCTCGAGCGAATCGACGCTGACCTTGAGGCCGGCCTGGTGCAGGGCAGCGATGCTGTCTTCGAGGTGGGGAAAGGGCGTGGCCGGCAGGCAACCGATGTCAATGACATCGGCACCGTCGGCGCGATAGCGCAGGGCGTGAGCGAGCATGTCTTCGATGGTGGCATGGGGCGCGTGGACGATTTCGGCGAACAGCGTGACATCGGTCCGGCCAATCTCGCGGGGCGTGGCGCGGGTGCCGAAGTAGACCGGCAGATCTTTCAATTCGTCGGGCCCGCGCTCGAACGGTCGACCGAAGTGGGCGCTCAGCGCGTCGAGGTCGCCGCGACAACGGCCCGGCACGATGATTTTGTCGAAGCCAGTCACATCCTGCAGGCGGCGCTTGAGCATGGCGGCCGTCAGCAGCGCGGCGACGTTGATGCCAGGCACGCGGATTTCGTAAGTGAATGGACGGGGTTCGAGCGACGACAGGATGCGCGCCAGACTCTTCTCGGCGAGATGGCCGGTGATGAACAGCAGATGTTGGCTCATGGCGACCCCGCCCGATGGCTGTTGGTGGACGCGGAGACTTCCACGGGATGGCAATTTTGACGCGAGCCTTGTTCCGGCCCGTGTACTGGTCTAGTTTCTGATCGAGAGATGGATCAGGCCAAACCGCTTCGGAGGATCATTTATGTTCGATTATGATCAGGCTACCGTCGACAGACTGCTCGATGCAGACGACGGCTTTCGACGTCTTTATAACAAGCATAGCGTTCTCAATGCAAAGGTCGATCAGGCGCAGGCCGGCAAGGCGGCGATGGACGACACCCAACTCGAATTGCTCAAGAAGGAGAAGCTCCTGCTGCGCGACCGGATGCAAGCCATGATCAACGCGCAAAGTACGCGACCGCAGGCCTAGCCCCTTCGACCCCCGCAAAACCGGGCCTGCCCCGGGGGTGCGCACCGCCCGTCTGTCGCTCCGTCAAGCCGTTACCCGTAGCTCAGCCTTCACCGTTTCATGCGACGCCCAAGTGCGCTAGCTTTGTCGCTTGCCCCGAGTGCGCGCCGAGCCGGCGCGGCCGGATTCACGGAGTGAGTGTCGCGATGGAATACCAATATCTCGAAGTGGCCGACGACAATGGCCTGCTCAAGGTCGTGATCAATCGCCCGCAGAAGCGCAACGCCTTGAGTCAGGGCGTGTTGGCCGAGTTGCGCCGCTGCTTCGAGAGCGCGGCCAAGCGTGAGGATCTGTGCGCTGCGGTACTGCGCGGTGCGGGTGAGCGCTGTTTCGCGGCGGGGGGCGATCTGCAGGAGTTCGATGCCATGCGCAGCACTGAGCAGGCCGAGCGCATCGGCGTCGATTCGAGCGCGGCACTCGATGCCATCCGCCATTTCCCGGTGCCGGTGGTGGCGCTGCTTAATGGCGACGCGCTCGGCGGTGGCGCGGAACTGGCCGTGGCCTGCGACCTGCGCGTGGCCGCTGCCCATGTGCGTATCGGCTTTGTGCAGGGCACGCTCAATATCGCGCCGGCCTGGGGCGGCGGCACCGATCTCATGCGCCTGGTCGGGCCGGCCCAGGCCCTGCGCCTGCTGTGTCGTGCCGATCTGGTCGCCGTGGACGAGGCTTTGTCACTGGGACTGATCGAGGGCCATTGCCCCGCCGGTGAGGATTTCGACATCTACGCTGAGCACTTCCTGGCGCCCTTTCACGAGCGTAAGCCGCAGGTCACACGCGCCTTCAAGGCACTGGCCCGCGCCCAGCGTGAGGGCCTGGCCAGCGATGCCCTACGCAAACTTGAAATCGCGCAGCTGGTGTCGACCTGGTGCCATGCCGATCACTGGCAAGCCCACGATCGCGTGCTGGCACGGATCTCGCGCTGAGCAGCGAGTTCAAGCGTTCGGCCCTATACTCAGCGCCGTTATCCGATCGACCCGCCGGAGGGGCCGTGAAACTGCAGCAGCTGCGTTATATCTGGGAGGTGGCTCGTCACGGCCTGAACGTGTCTGCCACCGCCGAGAGTCTCTACACGTCGCAACCCGGCGTCAGCAAGCAGATCCGCCAACTTGAGGACGAGCTCGGCGTACAAATCTTTCAGCGTAGTGGTAAGCATCTGACCGAGGTTACCAAGGCCGGCGTAGCGATTATCGGTGTCGCCGGGCGCATTCTCGGCGAAGTGGATAACATCCGCCGCATTGCCCAGGAGAACAGCGACAGCGGCCGCGGCAGCCTGTCGATCGCCACCACCCATACCCAAGCGCGCTATGTGCTGCCGCCGACTATCAAGAGCTTCATCACCAAATACCCGCAGGTGACCTTGCATATGCATCAGGGCACGCCGCTGCAGATCTCCGAATTGGCGGTCAACCGTACGGTCGATTTCGCGATTGCGACCGAGGCATTGGAGTTGTTCGACAATCTGGTGATGCTGCCCTGCTATCGCTGGAACCGCAGCATCGTGGTGCCCGACGGTCATCCGCTGATACAAGTGCAGCCGCTGACGCTGGCGGCCATTGCCGAATATCCTATCGTTACCTATGTATTCGGCTTCACCGGACGCTCGCAGCTCGATGACGCCTTCACCGCGGCTGGGGTCGAAGCGCGAGTGGCGTTCTCGGCGGTCGATGCCGACGTTATCAAGACCTATGTGAAGCTCGGCCTGGGGGTCGGTATCGTTGCGACCCTGGCCTACGACGCCGCCGAAGATCGCGGCCTGACCGCCCTACCGGCTGCCCATCTGTTCGACTACAGCGTGACCAAGATAGGCTTTCGGCGCGGCGCTTTTCTGCGCAATTACATGTACGACTTTATCGAGCAGTTCGCGCCGCATCTGACCCATGCGGTGGTGGATCAGGCTATCGCCGCCACCACCCGCGAGGAATTCAATCGCCTCTTCGAGCGCGTTGCGCTACCGGAATATTAGCAGCCCCTGATGGCCGCTCAGCCTTCGCCCTGCGGCACCAGCGCGGCCGGCAGGAAAGTACCGTGGGATGAGAGATCGGTGAAGCGCAATGTGTCGCCCTCCAGCGGCTCGATAATGAGGTGCATGCGTGACACGTCGCGCAGCGAATTGTCGACCATGATATTGCACACCGAATCACGACCGATGATGTTCTTGCCCGGCTCGATGGGATGTACGTTGCCGAGTTCGTCGACCAGTTCGCGCTGCGCGCCGTTGCGAAATACGAACGGATGTTTGGACAGGCACAGGTCGAAACTGGTACCGCGCTGCGGTTTGATGCTGACCGCTTCGCCCTTGGGCAGGCGCGTCAAGGCCGCGCTCGGCACCTGCACGAGCGGCGCTTGCAGTGACACCGAATCAAAGATGCTGGTCTCTTTGAACTGGTCCTTGGTTTCTTCTAGCGGTGACCGCAAATCGTGCCCCGACTCGCCCGGCCTGTCGGTTTCTTTGAGCTTGACCCGGTAGGTCTGCTTGATGACATCCTGCCGTGAGCGCAGGTATTGCATGTATTTCACCACCGCCACCCGGCGCAGTTCGTCAAAGGACTCGTCTTCGTGGTTGAGCGCCTTGAAGATACTGCGCCAGTCGTAATCGTTGGTGAACACCTGCATGTCGACCTCGCGCACCAGGCGACCGATCTCGCCGGGTTGTGCGATAGAACGCGAGAGGATGTCGACGAAGCGTTTTTCGACGGTCTTGATGCTCTTTGCTTCGCGTTTGAGTTCAGCGGGGCTGAGCACGATGAGATCGGCGAGTTTGCTGGCCGGTACATTGGTGCGACCGCCCAGCGCGAATTCGAATTCGGCCAGGGTGTGAAAAGAGATCTCTTCGCCATTGATGACGAGTGCTAGCGCTTTACTGAAGAGTCGGTCCAGCATGGTTCAAAGTCTGCCTGGATAATGCGTTACCGCTGACTCTGGGCGCGGTCGGCCCCGTCGTGCGCATCGATGTCCTGTGTTCGTCATCGCTGACCACGAGCGCAGCATTATAGGGATAGGAGTCTGCCGCTAGCCACGCTTGGGCGAGAAGCGTGACGCTTATCACGACGCAGCGCAGGGCTCAGCGCAGGAGGTCGGCGCAGGGCCGCTGTGCTGGACCGGTGCCGCCGAGCTGCGCGAGACAACGCTTGCGCGCCGGCGCAGCCAAGGCGCCGAGGCGCTCGACTACGCGGTAGAAATGCGCGAAGTCGTGCGCACAGCGCGCCAACACGCCATTGAAGGCCGCGATGTCATCATGGTAGGTGGCCAACGAGGCGAGCTTGGCGTTATTGAGATCGGTGTCCATCCAGGCGTCATAGGTGCTAGCGCCGCCCCAGCCGGCTTTGAGTTCAGCATAACGCGCGCGCAGTTCGCCATAGAGGCGGGTCTTGTCGGCGCGTTTACGCGCGTCGGGCAGCGGCGCGGCATAAGCGGCCGCGAGACGGTTGCGGTAGTCCTGCAGCAGGGCGATGAAGGCTGCTTCGCGTGCCTGTTCGACGCCATAGCGCTGCTGTGCCGCTGGATCCTCGCCCAGCCACAGCGCCATCCCGGCTTGGGCTACCGCCATTGCGAAGCTTTCGTTGAACGTCGTATCGCCGGCGATGTAGAGCTGCTGATGGGCGAGTTCATGGAAGAGCGTGTCGACCACACGCCGTTCGTCCCAGCGCAGGACGGTGTTCAGTAGCGGGTCGTTGAGCCAGCCGAGGGTGGAGTAGGCCGCCACCCCGCCAACGAAGGTATCGTAGCCACGGACTTGCAAGGTTGCGGCGTGGAGGTGGGCGCGGGCTGCGCTGAAGAAGCCGCGATAGTCGAGACAGCCAAGCAGTGGATAGCAGGATGGCTGGGGTGTGAGCGAGAGTTCGGGTGCTGCAAATACATTCCACACCACATAGTCGCGACCGACATCGGCGTAGTTGCGATAACTGCCGTGGTCGGGTAGCGCCAGGTGCGTGGCGGCGAAACGCCGTGCGCGCACCACCAGCTCGAGCTTGGCGCGTAGGGGCGCCGGCAGGTCATGTTGCGCGAGCAGCGCGTCTATCGATTGTTGGCGCCGCAAGATCTGCCACTGTCCGCCGACGGCCTGCAGGTAATAGTCGAGTGAGGCACAGCCACCCAGCATTATGGCCAATAGCATGCCGAGGCCGCCCGCGAGCACACGCTGCGCGGTGGCGCGCTGGACGCTGGTAATGTTTGGACTTAGGCTTGCGGGCATGATGCGTTCGGAGTCGCCACGTCGGTCTTGCGCCGCGCGTCGCGGCAGGGTAGCGCCGCTGGCCAGGGCTGGCGAGCACCCGCTGGGCAAAGTGCATGATGTCAGGTAGTTGGTCACGGTCGCGCGCAGGCGCGTGCCGAGTGCGCGATGGCCGGTCCAATCACGGAAGTTTCGATGAACAGCATAGCGGCAGCACCGCTCATTCAGGTCGCCGAGCTTGCGACTCTGTGCGGGCGTGATGAACTCGTGCTGGTCGATTGTCGCTTCGATCTGCAGGCGCCTGAGGCCGGCCATCTGGCCTATCTCGAAGGCCACATCCCGCGCGCGTGTTATGCCCATCTTGAGCACGACTTAAGCGGGCCGCCAGTGACCGATCACGGTCGCCATCCCTTGCCCACACCGACGCAGTTGTGCGCGCTGTTTGGTGCGTTAGGCATCGCGGCTGGCCAGCGCGTAGTGGCCTATGACGATAGCGGTGGCATGGTCGCCGCGCGCCTGTGGTGGATGTTGCGCTACATGGGGCACGCGGCAGTCGCGGTGCTGGATGGTGGCTGGCAGGCTTGGGTCAACGCCGGCGGCGCCTGCGCGAGTGGTGAGGAACGGGCGCCGGCACGGCATTTCAAGGGCACGCCGCGCGGTGATCGTCTGGTCACCTTGGACGAGGTCGCGCAGGTCACACAATTGGTCGACGCCCGTGCCGCGCCGCGCTATCGCGGCGAAGTCGAACCGCTCGACAAACACGCCGGCCACATTCCGGGCGCGCGTAATCATTGCTGGCAGACAAACCTCGCTGTCGATGGGCGCTTCGCCACGCCGGACACGCTCATCCAACAGTGGCGCGATAGTCTTGGTATCCTGCCGAACGACACCACCGTGCATTACTGCGGCTCGGGTGTGTCGGCCTGTCATAACGTTTTGGCGCAGGTTGTGGCGGGTTTGCCCGAGCCGCGCCTGTATTGTGGATCTTGGAGCGAGTGGTGCCGGGACAGTGCTCGGCCACGCGCGATTGGTGGAGAATTCTGATGATGAGTCTGCTGACTGGAAGCCGCGTATCGCGAACCGCCCATCGGCGGGCATCTGGCCATTGGCGGCAGGTTTGCACGGCCGCACTGTTATTGATGTCTTTGCCGCTGTGGGCCGCTCCTACGGACGTTATCGTGCTGATCGATAACTCCGGCAGCATGCGCCAGAACGATCCGAGCTTCGCACTGAAGGGCGCGGTCACCAAGTTCTTCGCCAACCTGCCAGCCGATACCCGCGCCGGCGTGCTGATTTTCGATCAGAAGGTCAGCTATCCGGTAGCCCTCGCGGCGGTCGATGCCACCCTACAAGGTGCCGTCAAGGACAGCCTCACCAAGGTCGACTACCGCGGCCAGTACACCAATATTCCGGCCGGTATGGAGCGTGCCATCTACGAATTGAAGACCGGCGGGCGCAAGGATGCCGCCAAGATAGTGGTGTTCATGACCGACGGCATCGTCGATACCGGCAACCCGCGTGTTGATGCCGAGAAAGCCAAGTGGCTGCGCGACGAGCTGGCGACGGACGCGGCCGACAACGGCATCCGCATCTTCGGCATCGCCTTTACCGAGAACGCCGATTTCTTCCTCATCCAGTCTCTGGCCAAGAAGACCAGCGGCGAATATTTCCGTGCGCTTAAACCCGAAGACCTCGATGGCGCGTTCACCAAGGTTGAAGAGCGCTTAGGGGCAGCGCCGGCCGCCGGCACGCCCGCCACCGTGTCGCCCGCTGATGCTGCGCCGCCGGCTGCTGCGGCTGTGCCCGCTGCGGGCGCTTGCCTGGCCGCGCTGTCCGCTGAAGATCGCGATGCCGTCGAGCAGATGGCCAAAGCCGCCAGCACGACCGCCGAACAACTCTGCGCCGAAATGAACAACACACCGGCTGGCCAGCCGGTAGTGACCCCGGCGCCGGCCCCCGCGCCGGAAGTCGAATCGACCATGGGTGTGGCACTGGTGGCCGGCTCCGCCCTGGTCTTATTGCTCGCGGCCGGCGTGCTGGTCTTCATTTTGCTCAAGCGCCGCACAGCAGTGCCGGTCGCCGCCGAGGCCAGCCGCGCGCACGCTACGCCTGCGGTTGCCCCACCGCCGCGTGTGCCCGAAGCCTTCCTCAAGGACATCAATGGCATCACCAACGAGCCGGCCACGCAGCTCACTGCCAAACCGCTGATGATCGGACGTATCGCCGGTACTGACTCGGATCACGCCGATTATTTTGTCGTCGAGATGCCGACTATCGGCCGTCGCCATGCGTTGATTCGATATCGTGATTTCTGTTTCTGGATTGCCGATCAGGGCAGTGTTAACGGCACTTTTTTGAACGGTGACCGTATCGAAGGTGAACGCCAGCTCAAGCACGGCGACCGCGTGCGCTTCCACAAGTACGAATTCGAATTCTCCATGCCAGAGATGGATCACGCGGGACACACGGTGTTCGCCGATCCCCTGAACCGCACCATGGTCGGCGACTTGGATACCATGGTCGGCACTGCCGCTGTGATGGCCGGCAGTGTCGCAGCGGTCGACGCGATTGCGCGTGCCGGGGCCGACGACGCCGAGGAAGCGACGGTGCTGCCGGTCAATCTGCGTTCCGGCATCTTATCGGGCACCGTCGCGCGGGCCGACGCTGAATTTGACGCCGAAGCCTCGGCCTTTTTCGATGAAGACGATCTGGCGGTGACCGCTTCCCCACACAGCAGCACTATCATCGAGCGCGGTCCGATGCTGCGCATTGACGACGACGGTGACGACGACCTCAACGAAGACACGATGCAGATGCCGGCCGTGGTGTTCGTCCCAAGCGAAGCTGCGGGTGAGGAAGAATTCAGCGAGTCGCAAACGCTGTTGCCAGTGTCGCCCGCCGCCGCTGGCCAGAGCCAGGGCGTGGACATCAGTCTCGATGTATTCATGGACACCGATTCTTTTGACCAGCACGAACCCGGCACGGCCGATTTGGACGACGACGCGACCCTGATGCCACAGCAAGTGCCGGATCGGCCGCTGGCGATTGATGATGTGTTCGACGTCACCGCCGAGGGCACCATCGCGCCGGTGCGGCCGGGTGATGACGACGAAGACGGTGACCATGACCGAACCACCATCCTGCGCTGACGCGCGCCACTTACACTCCGCGTTTCACGTCCCTGCATGCGTCGTGCCTTTGCCCTGCTGGAGCTGTTGAGCGACGGTGCCGAACATGCCGGCGCCGAACTCGCACGCGCGCTCGGCGTGACACGCGCGGCGGTCTGGCAGCAAGTCGCGCAATTGCGCGAACAGGGCTTGGCCATCGATGCTGCGCGCGGTCATGGTTATCGCCTGTGCGGCGGCTTCGAAGCACTTTGCGCCGACACCATACGCAGTCATCTCAGCGGCGCCGCACGTGACACGCTGATGATCGATACCGTCACCATCACTGACTCCACCAACGAACGCCTGCTCGCCGCACTGAATGAGGGCGACATCCACGGTCGTGTATTGCTCGCTGAACATCAGACTGCCGGCCGCGGCCGGCGCGGTGATCGCTGGATCTCGCCGCCGGGCAGCGGGCTGTGTCTGTCGCTAGCTTGGCGTTTCGATCAGCCGCCGGCGACGTTCTCGGCCTTGAGTCTGGTCGTCGGCATGGCCATTGCCGAGAGCTTGCGCGAGTTGGGCGTGAGCGCGGCGCTGCTCAAGTGGCCGAACGACATCCTGTGCGACAACGGCAAACTGGCCGGTATTCTCATCGAAATGCGCGCCGAGGCTGGCGGCCCCTGCCGCACCGTGATCGGCATCGGCATCAATGTGCAGATGTCCGCGCAGTCGCGTGCCTTGATCGATCAAACGGTGGAAGATTTCACCCATGCCAGCGGCGGCGGCGTGTCACGCAACCACCTCGCGGCGGTGCTGCTGTCGGCGCTGGCGCGGACCCTGCCGCAATTCGGGCGCGAAGGTTTCGCGCTGTTTCGCGACGATTGGCCACGCTACGACGCGTTGGCTGGTCACACGGTGAAACTCGAACTGCCAAATCGCGTGGTGGACGGCATCGCGCGTGGTGTCGACGACCACGGCGCGCTGCTCATTGAACACCACGGGCGGCGTGAGAGCTTTGTGTCTGGACATGTGTCCCGTGCCTGACATGCTCCTGGTCGACATCGGCAATACGCGCGTCAAAGCAGCCCTGGTCCAAGGCGGCGGTGCACATCTGTTGCCGCCCGGCGCGACCCGTGGCGGTGAACCGTTTGGCGCATGGGCTGCGGCCATCAGCACGCGGCCGGCACGTTTGCTGGTAGCCAACGTCGCCGGCCGCGAGATTGCCATGCATCTGGTGCGCTATGCGCGCGAGCGTTGGCAGCTCGATGCGGAATTTGCCGTGCCCTGTCGCAGCCGCGCCGGCATGACGACGCACTACGCGCAGCCGGAAAAGCTCGGCGTCGATCGCTGGCTGGCGGCACTCGCCGCCTATCACGAACAACGTGGACCGGTGTGTGTTATCGATGTCGGCACCGCGCTCACCGTCGACGTGGTGACCGCAGACGGCAGCCATCTTGGTGGCCTCATCGCACCGGGACCGGATCTAATGCGCACCAGTCTCACGCGCGGCACCGCGCAATTGCAAAGCGAAGAGTTGAGCCTGGTAGACGGCTTCGCCGACAACACCCGTGACGCGATTTCGCTCGGCTGCACGGATAGCATCGGCGGGCTGTTGCAACGCGTCGCTGCGCGCCTTGAGCGAGTGGAACCGCAACAGCACTTTCGCTGGTATCTGACCGGCGGCGCTGCACCGCTGGTGGAAGCACTGCTGCCCGTGCCGGCCTTGCATCTGCCCGATCTCGTGTTGCGCGGCCTGGCCGTCCTCGCGATGACTCAGTAAACATGAAAATACTCGCCATCGCATTGCTACTGGTGAACCTCGGCCTGCTCGCCTGGCAATACCAGAATCATGTGCTAACTCTGGCCCGTAGCCGCGTTGTCCATGAACCACTGCCGAGCGACGCCGCCCCTATCAAGTTGGTGGCGGAGTTGCCGGCGCTGCCACCATTACGCGAACCCCAAACAGCCGCCGTGCCGCCACCCGTCACCGCCGAAGTGCAGGCCGACGTGGTCGCGGCCGATGTGTGCGTGGATGTCGGTCCCTTCGGCGACGCGCCAACACGCGACCAGGTGCGCGACTGGCTGCACGACTATGTGGCTGCGACGTATATGCGCGTCGAGACCGTACGCAAACGGCAATTTTTCTGGGTCTATCTCGAACCGAGCTCGGACAGCGCCGCGCAGAAAAATCTCGCAGAATTGCGCGACCGCGGTATTCAAGACACCCTGCTGATCCGTCGCGGCGAAATGAAGAACTCGATCTCCTTGGGTTTTTTTCGTTCCCAGGACTCGGTCAACCGCCGCCTGGCCGAGTTGAACGAGAGAGGCTACAAGCCGGTGGTTGTGCCGCGCTTCGAGACCTCGGACGTGTACTGGCTCGCGGCGCGTCTTGCCGAGCAATACGCGCAAGTACCGGAGATCCCCGCCACGCTGCTCGGCAGCAGTGCTAAGCAGAAGACCATCATCTGCCAGGACATGAAGACCACCGCCAACCAACCCGCAGCGGCCAAGCTCGAAGCCAAGGCCGACAAGCCCATGGTCGAGGGGCTGACGGATTAGCCAATTGCCGCCGGGCACGCCACAATACGCGCCCTCGACAAGACCGACACGCCGGCTTAGCTCAGTTGGTAGAGCAGTTGATTTGTAATCATCAGG
>JANMJF010000461.1:0-4353 GCA_031371245.1 Pseudomonadota bacterium
AATCCAAGGGGAGCCGCATCGATGACCAATATTCTAAGGGCCCTGGTCAGAATTACCTCGTCAACACCGAGGGTGTTCCTGAGTGGTTGCAGCAAGGCGCGATTCGCGGGCAATAGCGGCGCTATTGCCAAGAATAGCAACGCAGCGGCGGCCGCTCAGGAACAGCCGAATGTAGAGATAATTTTGACCAGGGTCCTAAGCTTAGCCGGCTGGATTGCGCTGCTGATGGCCTATTCCACGATCGTGATGCAGCACGTGGGTGGCGCGATTCTAGCTGCAAAACGCGGCAAGTGAAGCAAGCGACCTCGTGCTTGATAGAATCGATCAACCCGAGTCCTTGGCTGCCACCATGCGCTTCATTCACACCGCCGACATTCACCTCGACAGCCCGCTGAGCGGACTCGCCGCCTATCCCGATGCGCCGGCCGCGCAGTTGCGCAATGCGACGCGCGACGCTTTCTGTGAGCTGGTCAATCGTGCTATCGAGGAGCAGGTCGATTTCATGGTGATTGCCTGCGATCTCTACGATGGCGGCTGGCGTGATCACAATACCGGCATCTTTTTCTGTCGCGAGATGGGCCGTCTCCGGCGCGCCGCCATCCCAGTGTTCGTGCTGTTCGGCAATCACGACGCCGAGAGCGAGATGACGCGCAAGCTCGAACTGCCGGACAACGTGCATTGCTTCGCGGCAAACAAGCCGCAGACCTTCACGCTCGACGCGCTGGGTGTGGCCCTGCACGGCCAGAGTTTCAAGCACAAGGAAACCACCGACAACCTCGCCCTCGCTTACCCACCGCCCGTTGCCGGTTACTACAACATCGGCGTGCTGCACACCGCCCTCGAAGGCCATACCCGCCACGCCAATTACGCACCTTGCAGTCGCGCTGAGCTGCATGCGCGCGGCTACCAATACTGGGCGCTCGGCCATGTGCACGAATTTGCGCAGTGGCACGGCGCGTCGGTCATCGTGTTCCCCGGCAACCTGCAGGGCCGACATATACGCGAGACTGGCCGTCGCGGCGCAGTGCTGGTCGAGGTCGATGGGATTGGCCACACCACCGTCGAGCGTCTGTTCATCGACGTGTTGCGCTGGGAGGCGTTGCGCATCGATGCCGCAGACTGTGCTTCGCTATTGGACGTCGCGCGATGCATCGGCCGCGCGCTCGAAGTCTTGCTTGAGCGCGACAGCCATGTGCCGCGAGCGGTGCGAGTCATCATCCATGGCCGCACGGCAGCCCATGGCGAACTGTTCGGTTTCGAGAGTCAGCTGCGCAACGAGGTGCTAGCGCGCATCGCGGCCATCGACAACACACGACTGTGGCTGGAGAAGGTCAGGCTCGAAACCGACGCCTTGCCCAGTCCGGCACTGTCGCGCCAGCACTTCGACGCCTTCAGCGATCTGCAGGAGATCCTGCGCGAGGCCGGCCAGGACGCTGAGTTCCTGCAGCAGCTTGAGGCCGAACTCGGCACTTTCACGGCACGCATGCCCCATGAGCTCGATGCCCTGGTTACAGATCTTAAAGCGGTGCGCGGCGGCGACGTGGCGGCTTTGCTGGCGCGAGTCGCGCCCGCCTTGTTTGCGCGGCTGGCGAGCGGCGAGTAGCTATGCGTCTGCGCCAACTCGCACTTCTGCGCTACGGCAAGTTCAGCGATACGCTGCTTGAATTCCCCCGCGCCGAGTCCGATTTTCATGTCATCGTCGGTCCCAACGAGGCCGGCAAGTCGACGGTCCGCACAGCGGTGCAGGAACTTTTGTTCGGCATGCCGCGCAGTTCGCCGCTGGCGTTTGTGCATGCGCAGTCGGATCTGCGCCTGGCCGCCATCGTCGAGAACGCCGACGGCCAACAGCTCGCCTTTCAGCGTAGCAAATCCAGCAAGGCGTCCTTGCGTACACCCGCCGACGAACCCTTGGCCGAGGGCGCGCTACAAGCTTTTCTCGGCAATGTCGAGCGCGCTTTCTTTGAACAGATGTTTGGTCTTGATCACGGCCAGCTCGTGCAGGGCGGCGAGAGCATTCTCGATGCCTCCAAGGATGTCGGCCAGGTGTTGTTCCAATCGGCAGCGGGCATTGCCGGTCTCGGTCGCATCAAGGACGCCTTGGCAGGCGAGGCCGACAAACTGTGGGCGCCGCGCAAGTCCAACGACCGCGCTTATTACATCGCGGCTACGCAGCTCGAACAGGCCAGTGTCGAACTCAAGGCCGCGACGGTGCGCACACGCGCGTGGACCGAAGCGCAGAGCGCCCACGTGGATATCGACAGTCGCATCGAACAGGCCCGCGCGCGGCGCGCGGAACTCGAACGCGCGCGCGCGTCGTGTGAGCGGGTACGCCGCCTCGCTCCTACAGTGCAGGCCCTGCATGCCAAGCAGTGCGAATGGGACGCACTGGGCGAGGTGCTCGATCTGCCGGCCGATGCCGCCGTGCTGCTCGGCGAAGGTCAGGCCGCGCTGGGCGAGGCGCACCTGCGCCTGCAACATTTCGAGAACGATGTGCTGCGCCGGCGCGAAGAGCGTGATGGTCTCGAATACGATGCGGCGTTACTGGCCGCGCAGGCCGACATCGAAGCGCTCGAAGCCTTCAAGCACCGCGTGCGCGATCATCCCGGCGATCTCGCCCTGCGCCATCAGGAAGTGTTGCGGCTGCTGGCGGCAGTACGCGCGCGCTGTATCGAACTCGGCTGGCCGAGCGATGAAGCGTCGGTGCGGGCAATGCTGCCGTCATCGCTCGCGCGCAAGACGGTTGCTCGTCTGGCCACGAGCTACGGCATGTTGCAGCTGACGCAGGCCAACGCCGTGCGGGCAGTCACGGACAGGCAACGCGACATCGATAGTCTATGCGCAGCGCTGGCGGCAACGAGTGAGGTCGCCGTCGCGGCCGGGCTGCGTGCGGCGTTGTCGCAAGCCCAAGGTTTGAGAAACAGCGCGCACAAGCAGCGCGATCTTGCCGCCGCGATCGAGAGCGCTGAACGTGGTTTGTGTGATGCGCTGCAGAGCCTCGTGCCCTGGCAGCGCGACGCCCACGCCCTAGGCGTCATGACGCTGCCCTCGCGGGAACGGGTGACTGCTTTGCGCGACGCACGTCAGACGCTGGTCGTCACCTTGCGCGCAAGCGAAGAGCGCGTGGCCGAGGCCGTCGCCAAGGTCGAAGACGCGCGTCTCGCCGTGCAGCACTACGCGGCTGCACGCACGATCGTCACTAGCGCGGACGTGCAGACGGCACGCGCCCATCGCGATCAGACCTGGGCGGCTTTGAAGGAGGGCAGCACCACGCTGACCAGCGGCGCGCCGGCCCTGGATGTGGCTATCGCGCACGCTGATTACCAGGCCGATACGCAGCTTGGCTCGACCGCCGAAGCCGCCGAACTGACCAGCCGCCAACAGCGCCATGAGCGCGAAATGCTCGCCCATGGGCGACTTGCCGCGCTATTGGTCGAACACCGTCAGGCCCTGCAGGATTTCGATCAAGCATGGACTGAGCAAACGCAACGCATCGACCTGCCGGGTATGGCGTTGGACGATGTCGCGGCCTGGTTGTCCCGGCGCGAAATCGCCATAGCCGCTGGCGCGACCCTTGCGAGCCGCCAGAGCGAAGCGGCCGAGGCACAACGCGCCGCACTCGAAGCGGCCGAAGCACTGCTCGCGCAACTGCACAGCGCGGGCATGGCGGGCGGCACGGACCTCGACCTCGCGACGCTGTGCGTCAGCGCCGAGCAACACATTCGCGACAGCGATACCGCGCAGGAACGCCGCCAATCCCTCGCGCAGCGTCTGGCCGAGGGCGAGCGCGAACTGCAGGGTCTGCAAGAAAGCACCGAGACCGCCGCGCAAGCCTGCCACGATTGGCACCAGCAATGGGCGGCTGCGCTGGGTGCGGCGGGGCTGACTAGCCGGGCGCTAGCGGTCGCAGAGGCCGAAGCAGCATTGGAACTGCTGGCGAGTGTGGTCGCGGATCTCGATGAAGTTGATAAGCTGCGTCGTGATCGCATCGCGACCATGGCGCAAGATCTCGAGCGCTTCCAGCGCATGGGCGCGGAACTTGGCCTTCGCCTCGACCCCACGTTAGCGCGAGACACGGCCACGGCGCTGATCTCGCGCACCTTGTATGAACGCTTGCAGCAGGCCCAGGCTGGTCATGATCGCTGCGTCGTCGCCGACGCTGCGCTGGCCAGCGCCGAGCATCAGCGTGACGAAGCCGCACTGCAGGTTGACACCGCTGCCGCCCGCTTGCGGCCGCTGCTCGACGCCGCTGGGTCGGTCAGCCCCGCTGCGGCCCTGCTACTGGTCACACGCTCCGATCGCAAGCGCGAACTGGTGCGCGATATTGATCAATTGCGTGATGCCCTGACGCGCGAT
>JANMJF010000504.1:0-2620 GCA_031371245.1 Pseudomonadota bacterium
GTCGGCGGACTATGTATGGCCACATACGCTAAACGCCTACGCGCGCAAGGTGATCGAGAAAAACGGTGGTGAAGTCGTCGGCGAAGAGTATTTTCCGGTCGATCACAATGAGTACAGCGCAACCGTCAACAAGATTATGTCGAGCGGCGTGAACAACGTGTTCAACACGACTATTCCACCTGGCGTAGCGGCGTTCTTCAAGCAACTCAACGAGGCCGGGTTCCAAAAGAAAGGCGGGCGCTTGTCGTGCGTGTACTATGACGAGAACCTAATTCCTGTCACCCCCATATATGAGATCGAAGGTCTCGCTACCTGCTTGGATTATTTCCACGCCGTAAGCGATGCGGGCGGCGCCAAGATTCGCGCGCAGTACGACAAACTCTACGCAGGCAGCAAGACTCAGTTCACGGCCGGCTCAGGCGCCACCGGCATGTGGCGAGCGATTAACCTTTGGGCCATGGCCGTCAAAGAAGCCAAGAGCGTGAAGCGGGAAGATGTTGCGAAAGCGTTGGAACACGCGAAGCTGGCGGATGGTCCAGGCGGCTCTTGCGAAGTCGTACCCGGTAAGCGCCACGTCAAGATGAACATGTACATCGCCGTCGTCAAGAACGGCAAGTACGAGGTCGTCGAGAGAAGTAACGGCATGGTCGATCCGCGCGAGTGCTAGTAGTCGCTCGTCAAGCACCAACGCCCGCGGCCTGCCTCATAGGTTCGAGGCAGGCCGCGGGAAAGATCGTGCGCGAACATCAATTGATCAAGCTAGTTGCTCGTACCAGACGGTGAACGCCCCCACCAAGCTACGTCGCGCGATCCCAGCAATCGAGATCATACTTTTTGTTCTTGCATTGCTATTACCTTTCGTTCTCGATGATTTTTGGATACTGTTCACAACCCGCGTTTTCATCCTAGGGCTGATGGCGCTGTCTTTCGATCTAGTGTGGGGCTACACGGGCATCATGAGTTTCGGTCAGGCCCTATTTTTCGGCATGGCAGGCTATAGCACGGCGTTGATTGCTACGAAGCTCGGAATTACTTCGGTGTTTGTTATGGTTCCGGCGGCTGCGCTCGTTGGACTTGTAGTGTCATTCTTGATGGCTGCGCTGGTCATTTTAGGAAAGCGCCAGCCGAGCATGGTGTTCGTCGCGCTAGGTACGCTAACAGGCAGCTATGTCGTTGAGCGATTGGCTCGCGGATGGTCGTACGTCGGCGGGCAAAACGGTATTCCCAGCCTGCCACGCCTGACGGCGGGTAGTTATGAAATCAGCGAGGGCCCAGTCTTTTACTACATGGCGCTCGGCATTCTTGTGATGGCTTACGTATTGCTAAGACTCCTCACGCGCTCACAGTTCGGTCTGGTGCTCGCCGGAATTCGACAGCAGGAGGACCGCATCAAGTTTTTCGGTTACAGGACACAGAATTACAAAGGCATCACGTTCTGCATCGCCGGCCTGATCTCAGGCATGGCAGGCGGCTTGTACGGATTTCACGAGGGCTACATTGGCCCAGGGCAATTGGGCCCTGGGCTGTCCACACAAATCGTGTTGTACACCCTGTTTGGTGGCGCCGGCACGCTAGTTGGCTCGATCATCGGCGTGGGACTAATCGATTTGCTCAGCTTTCAGTTATCGCAGATTTGGGGTACTGGGTGGCCAATCGTCTTGGGACTGTTGCTTTTGATCGTGGTCATGTTCAAACCCACGGGGCTGATTGGATTCTTTGTCGGCGATCGGGAACGCGTGGGTTCGTTCGGCCGCACCCGCGATGGTTTGAAGTCAAACGCGGGAGGGCACAGTTAGTCATGAATCTGCTTGAGTGTCGTGGGGTCTCGAAAGTATATGGTGCCTTAACTGCGCTTGATCAAGCCGATCTCATCGTAAAGCCAAACGAATTTCACGGATTAATCGGACCAAACGGCTCGGGAAAAAGCACCTTGTTGAAATGTATCGCCGGAGCCGAACTGCCGACTATCGGCAGCGTGATGTTGTCTGGCAAGGACATCACAGCGGCGACTCCAGCGGAGCGTGCGGAAGCCGGTCTCAGTCTGAAGTTTCAGATTACGGCGATCTTGGCTGAGCTGTCCGTTTATGACAACGTGCTGCTCGCGCTGCAGTCGCAAGGTTCTTGGATGAGTTTGCTGATGTCGCGTTCACGCCGGGGTCTACACGAGCGTGTCATGAGTACCCTGCAGCGTTTCAAGCTCGCGGATCGAGCGCACGATATCGCCGGAACCTTGTCTCACGGCCAGCAGCAATGGTTGGAGATTGCCATGGCGCTGGCGCGTGAGCCCAAGCTGTTGCTGTTGGACGAGCCCACCGCCGGCATGAGTCCGCAAGAGCGTCGCGCGACCGGAGCGTTGTTGACGCCGATCCGGCAGAGTTGTTCCATGCTCATCGTCGAGCACGATCTGGATTTTATTCGCGATATCTGCGATTCGCTCACTGTGCTCGATCAGGGACAAGTAGTCGCGAGCGGGCGCACACAAGACGTGCAGGAAGATGACCGCGTCAAGAGCGTGTACCTTAGCCATGTCTGAGGCGCTGCTACAAGCCGAAGGCTTGTGCACCTACTACGGCACGAGCCAGGCGCTGTTCGATGTCTCGGTGACTATCCCGCAGCGTGG
>JANMJF010000514.1:0-2015 GCA_031371245.1 Pseudomonadota bacterium
ATTCGGCGGTCCTGCTCGAAGAGGTCGAGCCCGGCCTGTATACCGCCAGCGTCGGCAACCTGCCGCCCGGCGAAGCGGCCGTCGTGCGCTTTTCCTATGCCTTCATCCTGCGTTGGCACGGCGACACATTGCGGCTCATGCTGCCGACCGTGATCGCACCGCGCTATAGCACTTCGCCGCTCGCACCGCATCAACAGCCAGTCGTGTCGCTCGCGGTCGAGAACCACTTTACGCTCGAACTCGACGTGCGCGGGGCCTTGGCCAGGGCGCAGTTCTGCTCGCCCTCCCATGACCTCACGGTCGTGCCGCACGTCGATGGCATACGCCTCGCGCTCGACCGGCAAGCCGTCGTAATGGACCGCGATTTCGTCCTGAACGTGAAACTACCGCAGGCGCCGCGTGCGTTTGCCCAACAGGACAGCGATGTCGGCGGAGAGTTGGTGATGGCGAGTTTCGTGCCGTTCTTTCCTGGCCTGCGGGCGCCGCGCCCGCTCGAACTGGCCGTCGTCGTCGACTGCTCTGGTTCGATGGCGGGCGATTCGATTACCCAGGCGAAGCGCGCGCTGGAAAGCATGCTCGACGCCCTCGGCAGCGATGATCGCCTGACTTTGATCGCGTTTGGCAACACCACGCATGCGCTCTGCGATCAGCCGCAAGTCTGTGATGCGCACCATCTCGCCGCCGCGCGGCGCTTCGTCGCGGGACTGGACGCCAACCTCGGCGGCACCGAGATCGCGGCCGCGCTGCACACCGCCTACCAGGCGCTGCGAGATACGCACGCCGGCGACATCTTCCTCGTCACGGACGGTGAAGTGGCCGACTGGGCACGGGTAGTGGACGAGCTCGTCAGCACGTGGACCCATTGGCTGGTGATTGCCGAGCGCACGAGTGAAGACGCGCTGACCGGCATATCCGCGCTACGCACGGTGCCGCACACACTCGCGGCCGGCTGGGGCGGCAGCGGCATGATGGGTGCGCCGGCGTTCGCTGACGCGTTTGATGACGCGTTGCTGGGCGGCATCGCTGCCGGCGGCCGCGTTGGGGGGCTCAATGATACCCAGATGATCGGTGCCAATTCAGTGCCCGACGACCTGCTGGCCGACTTCGAGCGAAGGCAACTGCGCGGTGTCTACGACGAGTCGCTGTTCAGTATGGATGAGGATCTGTCAGCGCCGACGCCGCTGCGCGCGCCCGTACTCGCGGAACTCACGCGATTGATCGAGGCAGATCCAGACTGGCTGTCGCCAGCGCGGCTCGACGAATTCGCGCGTCTGATCGGTCTCGACGACGAGTTCGCACTGTATTACGCCGAGGCCGCGCAGTTCGGCTATCCGCACGACTTGATCTCCGCCTTGTTGCTCGCCGAGCTGCTCGCACCGCTGGATCTGCCGCAATTGCTGCCAACCGCCCGATCGGCCGCGCAGGACTTCATCGATCTTACGGCCGCCGTCCGCCAGCGCCTGCTCGTGAGCGGCATGCGGGCCGGGCAGCTCGCGAAAGCGCTCGCGGCCGACGGCGATGGCCTGGCGCTCAGCGATGAGATGCGCACGCTGCAACCGCTAGTGATCCGCGTCGCCGCGAGTGTGCGCTTGTTACGCCATGTGCATAGAGCCGCCAGCCGGTACGCCGCGTAGATTTAAAGCAGTTGCAAGGCAGCCCGGTGACCGGCACGGCGGGGGAGCCCGCCTGTGCTGAGCATCTATTAACTTGGTTCGGCGACGATCCGCGCCGTCGAACGTCCTCGCCCGACGCATCGAGCCCACGACGTCGGCTTGGTGGATTGTCGGGGTGGGAAAGCACGACCGGGTACAATTGGTGTTTGGCTTCTGATCGAACTACAAATGGATCCCGAGACCGCGATTAGGCGCGCGCACCGCGCGTCCCGACCCCATCGCGACGTGTGTGTAAGAAGAAAGCATCCTAAAGTTGACAATCGATTCGCAAAAGGACTTGCGATATGGCGCGTCCGCCAAGAAATTTCATTCTAGATCTGCCCCAGCACGTAGTTCAGCGTG
>JANMJF010000535.1:0-1719 GCA_031371245.1 Pseudomonadota bacterium
GACAAGTGCGTGCTGTGGTACTGCTCGGGCAACCGTGACGAACGCGCGGTGTCCGAGCCGGACAACTTCGATTTGAAACGTGCGCCGAACCGCCATCTCAGCTTCGGTTATGGTCCGCACTTCTGCATGGGCGCGTCCCTCGGACGCCAGATGGTGAAATCGAGCCTGCGCGAATTCAGCAAACGCATGCCCGATCTCACCGTCGGCGAACCGAAGATGTTGCTGTCGAACTTCATGAACGGCGTGCTGTCCCTTGAGGGGCGCTGGACGCCGTCGAAGTAACGGCGCCTGGATTTTCAGCGACAGCGCAGGGTTTGCCGCGAGCGCAGACCCGTCGCGCCGAACAGGAGCATTTCATGCCATCAGAATTCTGCAGGCCGCGGTCGTGGCCCATGCTGTCATTTGTGCTCGCCGCGCTGCTGGTGTCCAGCCTCGCCACCGCCGCTGATCCACTCCTGCCCGCCGCCCAGGCGCCGGCCGCGCCGGCCTGCAAACTCACCGTGCAAGGCGAACAGGCACCGGCCGGACTCGACAAATTTCTCGGCCAGGTGCTGTATGTCGATTTCTGGGCGTCGTGGTGCGGGCCGTGCCGGCAATCCTTCCCCTTCATGAATCAATTGCAGAGCGCGCTCGGTGCCAAGGGCCTGAGCGTAGTGGCCATCAACCTCGATGAAGAAGCCACCGACGCACAAACCTTCCTTGCCAGCCATGCTGCTAGTTTCAAAGTGGTCGGCGGCGCGAACCAGGAATGCGCAGCAGCCTTTCATGTCGAGGCCATGCCCTCGTCCTATCTGATCGATCGCGCCGGCAAGGTTCGCTACATCCACCATGGATTCCGCGCCGGTGACGCGGAACTATTGCAAGGGCTGGCGGCAAGTCTGGTGGCGGAACCCGCCGCATCACCCTGACCCTCGGCCCATCACGCACTCCCCTCGGAGCGTTCATGCTGAAGACTTCCTATCCGTATGCCATCGGCACATTGCTGTGCATGGTCTTGCTCAGCGGCTGCGCGCCCTTGCAGCCCTGGCAACGCGGCAATCTCGCCAAACCCCATATGGCGCTGACAAGCAATGCTGGTCAGGCGGCATTGAAGAATCACCTCGAACTCAGTCGCGAAGCCGCCTCGGGCGGCGGCGCTGCGTCCGGCGGTGGCTGTGGCTGCAACTGACCAGAGCGCGCTGCGCGCGCTGACGGCAGCCGCGCTGGCATTGCCCGGTCTCATGGCTGCGCCGGCAACACACGCGGAAGGCAATGAGGCGACCCTCGATTATCGGCACTACGCCGAAGGCGAACGGGATCTCGAAGGGCGCACCTACAAATCGCTGAACCTGCGCCCGATTGAAGTCGACAGTCTGGCGCTCGCGGTGCGCAATACCCTGGCCGATCGCTGGACCGTCGCGCTCAATTACACCCAGGACACCTGGTCGGGCGCGACGCCGGTGTTGAGCCTGCCCCAGGCGGCGATTTCTGAGCAGCTCGTGTCGGGCGCTTCATCGCCGTCTTCCTATATGACCGACAGCCAACATCGCCCGGTGACGGTTGATGGCAATTCCTTCGACGGCAGGAAGTTCAAAACCACGCGCAATTCACACCTGGTACATCTGATGTCGTCGGCCTCGGCCGAAACCCGTCGCCAGGTGGATAGTCGTGTGGATTACGGCTGGGATCGCGCCTCTTTCGGCATCGGTGGCGGGGTGTCCGAGGAGCCGGACTACCACT
>JANMJF010000541.1:0-4485 GCA_031371245.1 Pseudomonadota bacterium
CGCATGTGGGAAGCGATCGAGACTTATATGAATCGTAAGCAGCCGCTGATCATTATTGCGGGCGCCGATTATGGTCAGGGCAGTTCGCGTGACTGGGCGGCCAAGGGCGTGCGTCTCGCGGGTGTAGAAACCATCGTCGCCGAAGGCTTCGAGCGTATTCATCGCACCAATCTGATTGGCATGGGCGTGTTGCCCTTGGAGTTCAAACCTGGTGTCAACCGCAAGACTTTGCACCTCGACGGCACCGAGACCTATGACGTCGAAGGCACGCGCACACCGCGTGCCGATCTGACGCTGGTCATTCATCGCAACAATGGTGAACGTGTGGAAGTGCCGGTGACCTGCCGCCTCGACACGGCGGAAGAAGTGTCGGTCTACGAGGCCGGTGGGGTGCTGCAGCGTTTTGCGCAGGACTTTCTCGCGTCCACCGTCGCGGCCTGAAGTAGGAGGCTTGGATTCATGGCACATGATCCTCAGATCAAAATCCCCGCCACTTATATGCGTGGCGGCACCAGCAAGGGTGTTTTCTTTCGTTTGCAGGATTTACCCGAACGCTGTCAGCAGCCGGGCGCGGCGCGTGACCAACTGCTGCTGCGGGTGATCGGCAGCCCCGATGCTTACGGCAAACAGATCGACGGCATGGGCGCCGCGACTTCGAGTACCAGCAAGACCGTCATCCTTTCCAGCAGCAGCAAGCCCGATCACGATGTCGACTATCTGTTTGGTCAGGTCTCCATCGATAAGTCGTTCGTCGATTGGAGCGGCAACTGCGGCAATCTGTCCGCCGCCGTCGGCGCTTTTGCTATCAGCAATGGCTTGATCGCGCCCGCACGTATTCCGTACAACGGCCTCTGTACGGTCCGTATCTGGCAGGCCAATATCAGCAAGACCATCATCGGTCACATTCCGATCAGCAACGGTGCGGTACAGGAAACCGGCGACTTCGAACTCGATGGTGTTACTTTCCCGGCGGCCGAGGTGCAACTCGAATTCATCGACCCGGCCGACGAAGGCGAGGGCGGCGGCGCGATGTTCCCGACTGGCAATCTGGTCGATGATTTGGAAGTGCCCGGTGTCGGCACCTTCAAAGCCACCCTGATCAACGCCGGCATCCCGACCGTGTTTGTGATCGCCAGGGACCTAGGTTATACCGGCACCGAATCGCAGGACGCGATCAATGGCGACGCCAAGGCGCTCGCCATGTTTGAAACCATTCGTGCCTATGGCGCGCTGCGTATGGGCTTGATCAAAGAGGTGTCCGAAGCGGCCACCCGCCAACATACGCCGAAGGTCGCCTTCGTTGCGCCGCCGGCGGACTATGTGTCGTCCAGCGGCAAGCAGGTCACGACGGCTGATGTCGATCTGCTGGTGCGTGCGCTGTCCATGGGCAAACTGCATCACGCCATGATGGGCACGGCAGCGGTCGCTATCGGCACTGCGGCGGCCATTCCCGGCACCCTGGTCAATCTGGCCGCCGGTGGCAAACAACGCAGCCAGGTGCGCTTCGGTCATCCCTCAGGCACCTTGCGTGTCGGCGCCGAAGCAACCCAGCGCAACGGCGTATGGACCGTGACCAAAGCCATCATGAGTCGCAGTGCGCGGGTACTCATGGAAGGTTGGGTGCGAGTGCCAGGCGACGCATTCTGATATTCAAACCGGCAATGCGCCGAGCAGGCGTGGTGTTGTTCTTGATTACTTGAGGCCTGCGGCCCACGGAGCGCACCTATGGGACTACTCGTCGATGGTGTTTGGCATGACCAGTGGTACGACACGCAGTCGACCGCCGGCCGCTTCGTCCGCAGCGAAGCGCAATTCCGCCATTGGATAACTCCCGACGGCGCGGCCGGCCCGTCGGGCGAAGGTGGCTTTCCGGCCGCGCGCGGTCGCTACCATCTCTATGTTGGACTGGCCTGCCCGTGGGCGCATCGCACCATGATCTTCCGTCGTCTCAAGGGTCTTGAAGATCACATCTCGCTGTCGGTGGTGCATTGGGTTATGGCCGAACACGGCTGGACCTTCGCAGCGGGGGACGGCGTGGTGGCCGATCCTGTCCACCATGCGCGCTACATGCACCAGATCTACACGGCGGCGCAGCCTGATTATTCAGGGCGTGTCACCATCCCCGTGCTGTGGGACCGCGCGCGCGCCACCATCGTCAACAACGAATCCTCCGAAATCATCCGCATGCTGAACGCGGCCTTTGACGGTTGTGGCGCGCTGCCGGGTGATTTCTATCCGCCAGCCTTGCGCGCCGAGATCAATGCGATCAATGCGCGTGTCTATGAGACGCTCAACAACGGCGTCTATCGCGCCGGCTTCGCCACCAGCCAGGCAGCCTATGACGACGCCGTGGTGGCCGTGTTCGAAACACTCGACTGGCTGGAAGAACGTCTGCGCAGCAGAGACTTTCTATGTGGCGAGCAGGTCACCGAAGCGGATTGGCGCTTGTTCACCACCCTCATCCGCTTCGACGCTGTCTATCACTATCACTTCAAATGTAATTTGAAGCGTATTCGCGATTACCCAGGCTTGCATGATCTAATGATGCGCTTGTATGCCGTACCCGGCGTCGCCGCAACCGTCGATATCGCGCACATCAAAGGCCATTATTTCGGCAGCCACAAGGCGGTCAACCCGTCGGGCATCATTCCCCGTGGGCCCTTGACGCCGTTCTGAGTAGCGCGGCGCGCTTAACGACCCGTCGCGACACCGAGCGGCAGACTCGGACTGGACGGTTTGATCAACATGTCCTTGAGCAGGAAGCCGATGAACATCGCGGCGACGAACACCAGTACGTCAGCCGAACCGCTGGCCACCGCCACCAGGGCCGGACCGGGACAGAAACCCGCCAGCCCCCAACCCACACCGAACAGGCTGGCGCCCGTGACTAGCTGCCAGTCGATATCGCGCCGCGCAGGAATATCAAAACGCGCGGCGAGCAGGGGATGGGGACGCCCGACCGCCAGCCGATAGCCGATGAAATTCACCATCACCGCGCCGCCCATGACGAACATCAGGGCTGGGTCCCAGGCGCCGAAGATGTCGAGAAAACCCAAGACCTTAAGCGGCTGGGTCATGCCCGAAATGCCGAGCCCCACGGCAAACAACGCGCCGAGCAGAAAGAAACTCAAGACCTTCATGACCCGCCTCCCATCACGTGGCGGATGACGAACACCGTCACGATGCCAACCGCCATGAACACGCCGGTCGCGACTAACGAGCGCGGCGATAGACGCGCCAACCCACACACCCCATGGCCGCTGGTGCAGCCACCACCGAGACGGGTGCCGAATCCAACCGCCAGACCGGCGCCACCGAGCAGCAGGGGATCAGTCGAAATAGCCCCGGGCAGGGCCTGCGGGAAAATCTTCCCAATCACGAGGCCACCGGCCAGCATGCCCAGCACAAACGCAGCGCGCAGCAGGCGTTCGCTGCCGGCCGTGCCTGCTGCGACCAGACCTGCGGCGATGCCACTCACGCCGAGAATGCGGCCATTGACGGCCAGCATCAGCGCGGCGGCGAGGCCTATCAAGGCGCCACCGAAGAGCGCGGCGGGAATGCTTCCTGGATCGATCATAACTACCTCTCAACAGGCTTTCAGATGGGATTCCGGTAACAGCCAAGGCCAGCGCCGGCCAGCGACGAGGGCTTTCCAGTAGATATAGGGCAACACGTGTTTCTTCAGCAGATACATGCTCAAGCGCTCTTTGCCTTGGTCGAAGGGAAAGGTCTCGCGCGGATTCAAATCGTAATCGAATTCCGCCAGGATCAAGCGGCCATAGCCGGTCACCAGCGGGCAGGAGGTGTAACCGTCGTATTTCTGCTCCAGCGTGCGACCGTTCATGCTCGCGACCAGATTGAAGATCAGTACCGGCAGTTGCGCGCGCACCGCTGCCGCAGTTTTGGAGGTCGGACAGCTGCTCGCGTCACCCAGACTGAAAACATTGGCATAGCGGATGTGTTGCAGCGTGCCCTTATCGACATCGACAAAGCCGGCGTCATTGGCCAGCGGGCTTGCGCTCACCACAGTTGGCGCGCTCATCGGCGGCGTGATGTGCAGCATGTCGTATTTTTCAGTACGCATTTCTCCTGACTTGGTGTGCTCGAAGCTCGCTTCGTGGGCGCGGGCGTCGACCGCCTTCAGCTTCCAGGCGAACTGCGTGTCAATCGCGCGCTTGGTGCAGATCTCAGTTAAGGCCGCGGCATATTTCTTGACCGCAAAAATAGTGTCGCCGGCACACCGATAAGAAACGGTGATCTGCTCGCGTACGCCGCTGCGGCGGAAGTGATCTTCGGCCAGATACATGATCTTCTGCGGCGCGCCCGCGCATTTGATCGGCGGTGGCGGGAAGGTGAACATCGCCACACCGCGTTTCAGGTTGCGAATGTTTTCCCAGGTCGAGGCCACGCTGTCATAGCTGTAGTTGCTGCAGATACCGTGCTTACTGAGATTGCCCTTCAGGCCGTCAATCTTGTCCCAGTCCA
>JANMJF010000550.1:0-4148 GCA_031371245.1 Pseudomonadota bacterium
TGAAAGGCAGCGATCTGCCAATCACGGCACCGCGAAACGGAATCACAGATTGCGTGGCCCGGGCTTTCTCGTTGAGTCGCATATTTGATCTCCTAGTGACGCGTTTCAGAAGGGTTGGCAGGAAACGTTGCGCTGAAGCGCTCTCGAATTACCGGCAGGGTGGCGGCGCTTCGAACGACTCGAAAAGCAGGCGATGCGTGACATGCCGCCCAAGATCAATCTGATCTGTGGCGATTTCGACGTTGATGCCCGTCGTAATATTTGCTGAATCCGGTCTATGCACTGGCTCGCGAGCTGGATCAGATCGGAGACGCACCATGCACGCCTGCCGCGCGCACACAGCGGCGGTGCAAGGTACCTGAGTTACGACACGGAAAGGTCCCGCAGCGGAAGCTGTGATGCTGGGGTAGGTTTGTGGGTCGCACCTTGCGCTCTTCATCCTTGCACCCCACCTATAAAATATCCGTATACGTCTCATGCCTCACTGGACTCGAACCCGACATCGAATTCAGTGGCCACAAAGGCAACAATCTGGTGCGAGACGAACGCCACCGCTCGGCGCCATCCACCGCACTTTGCAGCGCAGCGGTGGTCATCACGCCGTCGTGTACGCCGCCGATGCCGGAAGATTGAGTCTCTCTTCAATTTTCAAGATTTGCAAGATAGTGGCCCAACGATGACTAATATTCCTGAATCACCAACCATGCGGAGCCAACCATTCGCCGCTCTCGGCGCTCTGCCGTTGGTAGGCATCGAGATTCAGCGAGGCCCAGCGTTTGCCGCCCGCGCCCAATGCCGCCAGGCCAAGTCACGCCTCCTCGCGTGTCGCACAACAATGGGCGCCATGCAGGTCACAGGAATACTCCCGCGCACGTGCATAGGCGGCGCCCACTAAAGGCAGCATGCTGGCCGGCCATAACCACGGTGCCCAACGCCGGTGGCGCTGGCGGATATGACCAAGTTCATGGCCGATATAGAAGTTGACGGCGCTCGGTCGCGCGCTGTGGGCATCGACCATGTCACTCAGCAGCACGATGAAATCCCGGCCGCGAAAACGTGTGGCAAAAGCGTTGAAAACACCGTTGCCGTGTAACAGCTAGGCTTCCGGCACCGGCATCTGCAAGGCCTCGCAACATTCCACCAGCCGCGCTTGGAGATCGGGGAACTGCGCCGACGTGCAACGAGAAGCCAGCAGCCCCTGACGTTGGAGTGCCAGACCAACTCGCTCACTAATGACGCGAACCAGATCCTCGAGCGCAGCCACGGTCGGTGATGGTGCCAGGCGAAAGATCAATCGGTCAGGCGTCGTCAAATACACGCCGTCGAGGAATAGCAGATGGAAGTGGATGTTCAGCGATAACCACTTTAAATACCTTGCCGTGCCTGGCCGCGACCAGGGCGCCTGGTCGTGACCGTGCGACAACCCGACACCTGAGCGCAACATCTGTTCGGACATCGTCCCGCCTCGGGTTTTTTCCAGCGCCACGAAGTAGCATAGGCCGCACGTCGCGCCGCCACCCGCGAGCGCTTGACCCATGATTGCCTGCCCAGGAGATTTCCATGACCAGCAAACTTCCATCGCAACAACGCCGCGGCTTTCTTGGCAGCGTCGCGGCCGCGCTCAGCACTGCGGCTATTGTGAGCAATGCGCAGGCCGCCGATGCCCCTGCTGCCACCAGCGCCACAGAATTCGAACGCTGGCTTGACACCATTCCCGGCAAACACCGTCAGGTTTACGATTTACCCGAGTCCCACGCTGGCATGGGCTTGATGTGGTCCCATGTGTTTCTCATGACGGGCGCGCAAGCCTATGGGCTGCCGGAATCGGAATTTGGGGTGGTCGTGGTATTGCGCCATGCAGCGATGCCGCTGGCACTGGGCGACGCGGTATGGGCCAAGTACAAGTTCGGTGAGTTCTTCAAGATAGACGACCCGCAGAGCAAGGCGCCGGCCACGCGCAATCCGTTTGCCAATCTCAAACCCGGCGATCTGCCGCTGCCCGAAGCCGCCCTGGAGAAACTGATCGCGCGCGGCGTGAAGGTCGCAACCTGCGGCATGGCCATTCATCACTACAGTATGGCGTTCGCCAAGCAGACCGGTGGTGATGCTGAGGCTATCAAGAAGGAATGGTTGGCGGCGGTGCTGCCCGGCGTCTTTGTCGCGCAGTCGGGCGTACTGGCGGTACATGGCGCGCAGTCACGAGGCTGCACCTACTGCTTCGCCGGCTGACGCAGTGACGATGGGCAACAAGGTAAGGCGGCCCATGGCGTCGCCGCTGCTCATACGTACATGGATGCTCGTTCTATTGCTCACCTGTCTGTCCGCAGTCAGCAGCGCCAGCGCCGCTGATCGTGCGGCGACGGCCAAAGCCGATTATCCGGGCTGGGGAGATGCGCCCCTGCCCGATGGGCCGGTGGGTGCAGCCATCACCCAAGGACGCCGCATCCTCAGTAACGCGCCGAAATACGCTGCCGCCTACAGTGGCAACGCGCTGACCTGCACCAATTGCCATCTCGACGGCGGGCGCACACCGGCGGCTGCGCCGTGGGTAGGCGTGTGGGGCGTATTCCCCGAGTACCGCGCACGCAATGGGCAGGTCAACACCCTCGCCGACCGCATCAACGACTGCTTCGAGCGCTCTTTGAACGGCAAGCGTCTGCCCGCAGACGCGCCGCAAATGACCGCGATCCTGACCTATATGCAATGGCTGTCGCGCGAAGTGCCAACCGGTCAAAGCGTGGCCGGCCGTGGCTTTCTGCGTTTCACAAGCGCCCAACCAGCCAGCGCCGAGCGCGGCACGCCGCTCTACGGGGAACACTGCGCGAGTTGCCATGGCCACAACGGCGCTGGTCGTGGCAGCAATGGCAATGCCGATTTTGTGCCGCCGCTGTGGGGGCCGAAAGCCTTCAACATCGGTGCCGGCATGGCACGCCTCAGCAATGCCGCAGCCTTCATCAAGGCCAATATGCCGCTGGGCAGGGGCGGCACGCTGGACGATCAGAGCGCCTATGACATCGCCGCCTATGTCATCAAACAACCGCGTCCCGATTTTGCGCGCAAACATGAAGACTGGCCGCAGGGCGGCAAGCCGTCTGACGCGCGCTATTGATCGCCGGCCGATAGCTCGTAGTAGTCGAAGCTGCCAGCCAGTCCCGGCGCCATCGCGCCCTTGCCATCGCAATGCGCTCGCATCACCCGTCGCACTCTAGGTGCCGTCACCTCGCGCGCGATGTCCGCCGCCATTTCGACCAGGACAAAACGCCGCGTGCCGCCATCGGCGGCATTGAGCTCGAGCACAGCCTGCGCCGTGGTACCCGAGCCGGCGAAGCTGTCGAGCACGATGAAATCGCGATCGTCCAGCAACGAGATCAGGTATTTCACCAGCGCCACCGGCTTCGGAAACGAGAACTTCAAACCCATCGCCGCCAGTGCCGCCGATTGTGCTTGCGTGCTGCCCAGCCCACTGAGCACGCTAATGACATGACTGGCCTGGCGGCGCTGCTTGATCGATTCAATCGCGCCGCTGGCGGTGAGCACGAAACGCGTCAGCTGCCCCTTGCTGTCCGGCACCGGGCTGAAGTCGGCGGCAATGAACTTCCGCAGAATAGATTTTGACGACCAGCCGCTCGTGACACGCACTGCACGCGCGAGTTTGCCGTCGACTATTTCAGCGTCGTCGAGATAATGCGGCCAGATGTCGTCACGCACTGCGATGCGCGCACTTGCGACGCTCGCCGGGAACCCGGCCGGTAACAGCACTACGCTTACCGGATTCTTGGGCCCGTTCTTGACGATAGTGTTCTGGATAAAGGGCCGCGTAAGTTTACTGGCTGCGCCGACCGACGGATCGATCACGCGCGGATAGGCGAACAACGCCGGCTGCGGCGCATAGGCCAGCACATATTCATGACAATGTTTGATCTTGGCTTGATTATCGAAATTGCCAGCGGTGCGCCACACCAAGGTGGTGAGATGGGCACGCGCGCCGAACACTTCATCCATCACTGCGCGCAGGTGATGCACTTCAGTGTCGTCGATAGAGACGAAGATCACGCCGTCTGCGCTCAATAGTTCACGCAACAGCACGAGGCGCGGATACATCATGCACAGCCAGCGGTCATGGCGGTCCAGCGTCTCGCCCTTGACAC
>JANMJF010000583.1:0-3170 GCA_031371245.1 Pseudomonadota bacterium
GGCCTGAGCATCGCCACCATGCAGGGGGCTGTCGCCATGGCCGATGCCCGGGACATCGGACTTCAAGGCATTGTCGAATCCGGTTAGAACTTCGAACGGCCGAGCAAGCGAGGGGATCTGCGACGGATCCAGATCCGTCAGGCGGATACGCGCATCGGCACTCGGCGTGCGCAAGCTGCCGTCGGCCAGCAGATCTAGCTGTCCTCTTGCCGCCGGTGCGAGTATCAAGGAATTACTCACCACCACATCACCGCGCAAACTGCTGGCCAGCAAGGTGCCGGGCGCCAAGGTCAACGCTGCAAGGATGTCGGAATCTGTGATGCCGGCGACATGACCGCGCAGCACCACATCACCGCTCAAGGCGCGAATGTCGACACTGCTGTCGGGTGTATAGGTCGAAAAATAAACTGGGTCGGGGGTGCCGAAACTTTCGGCGCTCTGGTTCGGTGAGACAGGCGTCATGGTCGGATTGAAGATCGACGCCAGCTCGACCCCACCGCGCGCCGAGAGTTCGAAGCGGCCGTCGCCGAGTTCCAGTACCGGCGCAAGAGGTGCGCTCGGCGATTTCGCGATCTCGCCGTCGGCGTGAATGCGGGCGCTGCCGCGACCGAGTAGGAACATGCCGCTGCGGATGCTGCCGCCGACGTCGATATCCAAAATGCCGCCGCCGTCTACCGCGACCCCATCGCCACTCACACTGGGCTGGCCGGTGGTCGGCAATACCACCGTCAGATTGGACAAATCGCCGTCGCTCGTGATCGAGACCTTGCCACCGCCGAGGGCGCCTATGCCCTGACGGAAGGCGCTGGCATTGACGGCCCAGGCGCTCGGTACCGGCAGGCCGATTTGCGCGTTATTGCCGCCGATGCGCGATAACCAATCTGGTAGCACACCACTCGCCACGCCCTGCACGCCAGCGCGAGCATTGACGCGAATATTGCCACCGCCGGTCAAATAATCGGCTCGCATCAAGCCTTCGCTGAAGACCGGATCGAAGGAACCGGCACCGCGATTCTCACCCACGGTGTAGACAGCTGAGCCCTCACCAAGCAGACGCACCTGCCCGCCCGTCGCAATCGCAATCGAGCCCGTGCCAGTGCGTATCTGGTGATCGGCCGCCACCAGCAGATTGCCAGTCACGCTCACTGCATTCAGATCGGCGCTGGCCAGATCGGCGCCGGCGCTCAAACGATAGCTCCACGATGGTCCGCTCGTGACGGCCTCGCGTTCACTGTAGATCTCGGGCGGATCTGAATCCGGAACGGCGAATGCCTGCAGGACGATACCGTCGCTCAAGCTGCCATTGATGATCAGATCGCCACGCGCGCGCAGCGTCAGCACGCCCGCTTCGCCAGCGAAACGTTGCGACAAAAGGTCGAGGTTCGAAGCCAAGCTGAGATTGCCGGTGCTGTCGATCTCTATGCCCGGTACGACATGGAAGCTGGGTGTCCCGGCGCGGCCAAGCCGCGCTTCGATCGCCCCAGCGCCAGCCATGAAAGCATCGGCCTCGTTCAGCGCGCCACTCATCACCATGCCAACGTCGGTGCCGCCGTAAGTCTTGAAACCTTCGAGGTCAATACGGGCCGCACCGGCGATGGTGGTCGCTGCCGCGTCGACCGCGACTTCATTGTTGCCGACACGCGGCGCGCGCAGCAGCACCGTGCCCTTGTCGCGCCGTATGGCTGCACCGCGCGTATTGGCTTCATCCGCCGTGCCGGCCACGTCAATGCCGACCCCACTGGCGGTCTGCCGCAGATCAAGACGACCATGGCTGGTGCTGAGACTCACGCCCCCCCCCAACTGGCCGACGCCGCGTGCCGCAGCAGACAGCCGCGCGCTGCCTTGCAGGGTGAGATCTCCGTCGGCGTTAAGCGCGATGCGTCCGGCCTCGGTACCGCTCGCATCGATAATGCCAAACACGTCGATAGCGCCGGCATCGGTCGTCACGCTCACATCGTGGGCCCTAATCACCGATCTCTCGGCGAGCGTAATGTCCCCGCTGCGCAGCCGAAACGCGCGCGTAGCGGTGAAACCAGCAGCATTGAGCGCGTCATTCAAACGCGAGAAATCTGTCTTTGAGCCGAGCGCCAACGCGTCGAGTGCAAATGAGCCGCCGCGCTGTTGACCCGATCCCCTAAGCCTCGCATCAGTGTCGATAGTGACCGCACCCTCGCTTGCCATCAGCGCCACACGCCCACCCCGAGCGTCGCCGCTGCCGGACACGTCGAACAAGGCTCGCGCGGCGATATCGATATCGCCGTGGGCGGCCAGCAGATCGATCTTTCCGCCCTCCACACCCACCTGTTTGTCGCCAAATAGTTCGCGTCGCGCGGCAACATCGATCACCGCGCCGCGACGGATCTGGATGCCCTTGGTACCGCTGGCGGTGAGGTCCAACTCGCCCGCCGGCAAGGCCACGCGGCCAGCGAAATCGATGTCCTGCGCGCTGACCGCGATGCGGCCGCCTAGCGAACTCAAGGCCGGCAACGTCACCGCACCTTGTGCACTACGAAACGTCGCCTGCTTGCCACGCAGTGCGAGTGTCGCACCGCTGGTGGTCGTCAAGCGGCTGGTACTCAAAGTGATATCGCCACTACTCGCGAGCGCAGCCCGACCAGTGCCAACGATCTGCTCGCGACCCGTCAGAGACAACTGCTCGAAACCATGCACCGCGAAGTTGCCACGGCCGAGGGTGATCTCGCGCGCATTCAACACCAGCGACGACGCATTGGCAGGGGTGATACCCACCGCAGCGCCGTCGCGACGTGTGTTGGGATTGGACAGCACAATCGTGTCTGCACGCAGCGACACCGCGTCGCCGCCATTGTCGTGACCGGTGATACCGGCGGCGTTGAACACCAGATTGTCGACCGCCACCTGCAGGGGACCATAAATGTCGACCGAACTGCCGCTGTCGAAGATCAATTCACTCGCGGCGAGGCCACGTAGCTGAGCGTTCGACAAGACCAGCCCATCGTTCACACCCGCCACCGCGCCAAGACTGATACGGGCGCTGGCGAGACGCAGTGAACCCTGCTTGGTTTTCAAAGTGCCGTCGACGACGGCGTTACGGCTGCCGTCCAGAGCTATCGAACCGGTCGCTGACAAGACCGCGCCGGCATGCACGTCCACCGCGCCCGCGGCGCCGGTTTGTGCCTGGTGTTTGACAC
>JANMJF010000593.1:0-2593 GCA_031371245.1 Pseudomonadota bacterium
TCCGCCTGCCGGCGCGCGGCGACCTGAAACAGGCCGACGCCTTGAGCCGCCGCGTGTTCGACGAACTGTGCAAGGCCGAACGCGGCACCGTCACCACGCAGGAGCTGACCACCGCCAAGGGCGAGGCCATCAGCAAGCCGGTCTGCGGCACGCTGGGCGCCGAGCCGGTGAAGCTGCAGCGCAGCGAGTTCGTCGGCCCCTCGGTGGGCTCGGAACTGGCGCGTGACGGCGCGCTGGCGCTGCTGGTCACGGTGGTCGGGATCATGATTTACCTGGCCTTCCGCTTCGAGTGGAAGTTCTCGGTGGCAGGCATCGTCGCCAACCTGCACGACGTGATCATCATCGTGGGCTTCTTCGCCTTCTTTCAGTGGGAGTTTTCACTCGCGGTACTGGCGGCGGTGCTGGCCATCCTGGGCTACTCGGTCAATGAGTCGGTGGTCATCTTTGACCGGATCCGCGAGGCGTTTCGGCGCTACCGCAAGCTCGACACCCAGCAAGTCATTGATCATGCGATCACCAGCACCATGAGCCGCACCATCATCACGCACGGTTGCACACAGATGATGGTGTTGTCGATGCTGCTGTTCGGTGGGCCGACCCTGCACTACTTTGCGGTGGCGTTGACCATCGGCATCCTGTTTGGCATTTACTCGTCCGTGTTCGTGGCCGCCGCCATTGCGATGTGGTTGGGCGTCAAGCGCGATGACCTGATCAAGACCACCGGCAAGGAGCAAGATCCGAACGATCCCAACGCCGGTGCGGTGGTATAGAGTCGGCGGCTAACAAGCAACCCGAGCAACTCGCGGCACACCAGCTCATGGCGGTCAAAGCGGATTCAACCCTACTCGCCGGCCGGGCCAGACGCCTGTACATCGACGAGTTGACCAAGGGCATGCCCGAGTTGGTGCGCCGCGTCACGGATACCGCCCGGCTGGCGCAGGACAAGCCTGCCGACTACGTCACCGCACAGCGCCGACGCGATCTGGCCCAGGGCCTGCAAAAGCACTGGCGCGATTGGGGCGCTGCCATGAACGATGGCTTGCGCCGCGCGCTCAGCCATGGCGTCAATCTGACGGGCAGCGGCCAGTTGCCTTTGGCGCCCGGCAAAGGCTTGTCGCTGGTCGACGACGACACGATTGATCGCGAGATCCTCACCTCGCGCCTGGCATTGGCGGTCATGGACCGCGCCTCGTGGGAGTTTTCAGATCTGCGCTCACGCGTGGCCATGCTGGAAGGCCGACAAGAGCTCGACACCAACGACATGCTGCGTGCCCATGTGTTGGCCCGCATCGTCCTGGACGCTTGGCGCCAGGTGGGTCTGGACAGCGCCGGTTGGCGCGAGATTCAGGCGCAGTTGCATGAAGAGTTCGCCCTGCTGGTCGAAGAGGCTTATCACGAGACCAACCGCTGGTTGATCGGGCAAAAAGTACTCGCCGAGATTGACCTGCGCCCGTTCATCCGACGCACGGCTGACGCTGGCGGCGCTGGCTCCAATGGCGGGGCAGAGGCTGCTGGCCAAGCCAATGCGCAACAGGCTGGCAATGAGGTGAACGAGCCGCGCGGCACCTACCGTGAAGCGGGCCGGACCAGCAGCGGCTCGCGCGAGGGCGCTGCACCGCTCACTCGCCCGGCACTGGCGCGCGCGGCCGCGCGCACCGGCGGCGCGCAAATGTCGGGTGGCTCGGCTTGGGCCAGGCAGCCCGGCCAGCGCCAACCGGTTGGTGACGAAACCCGACTGATGACCCGGGCCGCGCCTTTGGCGCGAGGCAGCGACCACGCAGACGCTGTGTTAGGCCGGCTCAACCGCTTGGTGGGTCGGCAGCTGCCGGGTTTTGCTGAGCCCGATCAAGGCCATCCAGTGGCGCTAACGCCCCGCCTGGCACGCGCCATCGACAACGTGCAGCACAGCTTGCAACAACGGCTCGCGCCCGCTGGCGCTGGCGCCACACCGGCGGTGGTCACCACGCCCATGCTGCTGGACGAGTTGCACCAGCGTAAGCAGGCGTTGAAGCAAGCGGCGGATACGCCAGCCGAGCGGGCCACCATCGAGATCGTCGCCATGATGTTCCAGAGCATCCTGACCGAAGAGCGCATCCCCTCGCGGGTGCGGGTCTGGTTTGCGCGCTTGCAGATGCCGGTGTTGCGGGTGGCCGTCGGTGAGCCCGATTTTTTTGCCACGATTGATCACCCGGCGCGCCGTTTGATTGATCGGCTGGGTGCCTGTGTGATGGGCTTTGACGACTCGGCGCGCGCCGTTGGCGACGCGCTTGAGAAGGAGATCAAGCGCATTGTTCAAGTTGTTGAAGCCTATCCGGACACCGGGCGGCGGGTGTTCCAGACCGTGCTGGTCGAATTCGAGAAATTCCTGGAGCACTTCTTTCGCACCGAGAACGAGACCACGCGGCGCGGCGTGTCGCTGGCCCAGCAGGTCGAGCAGTGCGAGACGCTGGCAATCCAGTACACCATTGAGCTGCGGCGCATGCTCAACGAAGTGCCGGTGCAAGAAGGTGTGCGGCAGTTCCTGTTCCATGTGTGGGCAGATGTGTTGGCCACCACGGCCGTGCGCTTCGGCGGGCAAAGTGACGAGATCAAG
>JANMJF010000347.1:0-8756 GCA_031371245.1 Pseudomonadota bacterium
ATGCCGAGCACCTTCAACAGCAGAGCCGTGACCGCCAGCACCGCCGGCAGGATGATGGCGATGATCAGCGTCAAGCGCAGATCACGCAGGAACACCAGCAGCACGATGCCGGCCAGCACGGCCCCGATCAGGATCGCGTCGAGCACGCTGCTGGCCGCAGCCAGCACCAGCTCCGACTGATCGTAGTAGGTGTCAATCTTGATGTCGGCGGGTAACTCAGCGGCGAACTGAGCGAGCTTGTCACGCACCGCCTGGGTGAGCGCCGGCGCGTTGGCGCCGCGACTCTGGCGAATGTTCAGCAGCACCGCGTCACGGCCGCCGGCGGTGACGCGCGTCCAGCTCGGTGCCCGACCGTCGCGGATCTCGGCGATGTCCTTTAGTTGGATCACGCCGCGCGGACCGGACTTGATCACGGTGCGTCCAATATCGTCGCGATTGGCCAGGCGGTTGTCGGCCAGCGTCAAATACAGTCGATGTCGATCTTCAAGGCGACCGACCGCCGTGACGACGTTATTGGCGGCCAGCGCCGTCGCGACATCTTGCGGCGCGAGCCCGGCTGCCTGTGAGCGCGCCACATCGACCAACACCTGGAATTCTCCGAGCTCGCCGCCCAGCACTTCGGCCTGGGCAACGCCAGGCACCGATGTCAGCAGCGGGCGTAAGCGGTAGTAAGCAAAATCACGCAGCGCGACCAGGTCTCTAGTTTGCGAAGTGAGTGTCAGACCCAACACCGGAAAGACGGTCGGATCCATGCGTCGCACCTCTTGGCGCGTTCCGGCCGGCAGATCCGGCAGTATGCGGTTGATAGCAGATTCGACCTGCAGCTGCGCGGCAACCATGTCGTTGCCCCAAGCGAAGTTGATGGAGATCTCTGCCGCACCGCGCGAGCTGGTCGAGCGCAGACCAAGCACGTCCGGCACGCCCCGCAGCGCTTGTTCCAGCGGTCGTGTGACCTCGACCACCATGCGCTCGACCGGTCGGTCGCCTGAGTCCACGCTGACCACCACGCGCGGGAAATCAATGGTAGGAAATAAACCGACCGGCAGTTTCAATGCAGCAAACAGCCCGCCAAACGTCGCGGCGGTCAGCAAGAACAGCACCGATCGCTGGTGCGTCTGCAGCCACGCGATCACTGCTGCACGCGCTCGTCGCTGGCGCGAGTGTGCAGCGGCGCCGCCTCGGCCTGGCTGCGAATCAACATGCCGTCTTCGAGCACGGCGTTGCCCGCGACGATCAGTGCCTCATTGGCGGCGAGACCCGCCGCTACCTCGACCATCTCACCGTCCTGCACGCCGGTCTTGATCTCGCGCCGCCGTGCGTGATCGCCGTCGGCCACGAACAGATAGGCTTGCTCGCCGGCGTAGAGCAAGGCGCTACGCGGCGCGGTAATCGCGTCCAGGTGTTGTGCGACTTCGATCTCGGCCCGCAACACGGCACCGGGTAACAGCCCACTGCCGGGCGGCAGGTGCACCAGCGCGGCAGTGAGTCGGGTCAGAGGATCGATGCGATGGTCGGTGCTCGAGACTACCGCCGTCACCGTTACAGCGCCGGGCATGAGCGGCGCCAAGTGGACCGCCTGGCCGGCAGCCACCCGATTCGCATCCTGTGGCTCGATGCCAAGGCGCACCTGTAGCGCGTCCGGCGCCGCAATTCGAAGCACAACCGCACCCGGCGCAAGCACCTCACCGGGCTGCACGGTCAATAAGTCAACGATACCGTCGCGCGATGCCCGCACGGTCAGCAGCGCAGCGGGACCGACCCGCGCGCCGAGACTGTCGCGCATGGCGACGGCTGTAGCGGCGGCATTCGCCGCTGTCAGTAGATCGGATTCGGTGGCGAGTCCTGCGCGGCGCAGGCGTGCCATACGCTCGCGCTCAGCAAGCGCGAGATCGGCGTCGCGCCGGGCCTTGCCTAAGTCCAGTTGCGTGAGCGGACTGGGCACCAGGCGTAACAGCGCTTGGCCGCGTTTAACTTCGTCACCCACGGTCACGAGCAACTGCGACACCTGCGATTCCACTTGTACCGCAACCGTTACCGCCTCGGCCGTCGAAAACTCGGTGGTACCGTACACGCGCAGGGTCTCGCGCAAGGTTTGTCGCAACGCAGGCTGCGTTTCCACCAGCGCAACCGGCTTTGCCGGTGGCCCATCGGTGCCGCTGTCGCGACCGCTACAACCAGTAACGCTTAGCGTGACCGTGCTTAGGATTAAGGCAATCGTGATTACATTCATGGTGTCAGATTCGATTCTGAAAGTGAGCTTCCCACGGCCAGGGCCAAAGCCAAGCGCTGCTCGGCGCAGGCCTGATCGAGCGCCAGCCAGGCCAGGCGCTTATCGACCGCATCGGCACGTGCCGATTCGGCCAGCGGCAAGCTCACGTCGCCGCGCGCTGCGGCAGACTCAAGACCGGCGGCGAACCGTTCGATGTCGGGCACTTGCCCGGCCAACGCCATACGCGAAGCTTCGTCGCGATTGAGCGCGGCGATCAGCGCCGCAATATCGGCGCGGGTCTGGTGTAGGCGCGCCACATATTCGCTGCGTAGACGCTCCCGATTCGCCTCCGCTGTAGCGATTGCGCCGCGATTGCGATTCCACAGTGGCAAATCGAGCGTCACTGCCGGACCAAACGTTTTTACCTTGCTGGTATCGCGCGCGCCCGTGAGGGTGATCGCGAGTCGTGGATATTGGCCTAACACGGCACGGTGAAGAGCCGCCTGCTGGCTGTCGTAGCCGGCGGCGAAAGCCTGCAAATCGAGTCTGGCACTGCGCGCCGCGCCGAACAGAGCGGCGGGATCGGGCGCTATCCACGCCGAGAGCGCTGGCGGCAGCGCCAGGGCCAGTGGCTCCGCAGGCGACATGCCCAGCAGGCGGTTGAGCTCCAGTCGCGAGGTATCAGCTTCACGCTCAGCAAGCAGCGCGCGAGCGTTGGCGTCGGTGGCGGCAATGCGTCGTGCCTCGACCTCGTCGCCCTTGAGGTCGCCGCGCGCTGCGCCAGTCAGCATGCGTCGCAGTGCGGCCTCTGCAGCGATGGCCGCCGCGCGCGAAAGCTGAGCCGCTAAACGCTGACGGGGCAGTCGAATTGCGAGCAGCTGCGCTTGGCCAGCCACCGTCCATTCCTGCCAGGCGATATCAAACCGCACTTGCTCGGCGGCGGCACCCGCCACCTGACGTTCGACCCGCCTGGTGGCCAGCGCACCCAACAGATCCAAGGTCAAACCACCCGTGAACGCGCTAGATAACCCCTGCCCACTTGGCGCCAGCACATGGTCGAAGCCCAAGCTCAGCTGCGGGTCTGGCAGTAGCCCCGCTGCAAACACCTGCGCATCGGCGAGCTGCTGCTGCGCGCGCAGACTACGCAGATCCGGGTTGGCTAGCACCGCAATCACGGCAATTTGGCCGGCATCCAGTGGCTGTGAAAAATCTATCGCCCGTGGAGCAAGACGTGGATGCACCAGTTCTGTCGCCTGGCGCGCGAGTGCGGCGCGATCCGGCACCACGAGCACCGCGTCGACGTCAGCGCCATCGAGCGGCTGCGGCATATAGACGGCACAGGCACCGAGCGTCAGCGTCGCTGACAGCAATCCGGCATACCCCACCGTTGCTGCGAACGCTACACCCATAAAACATGAAACTTCTGCGCAGCGATCTGAATGACGACCATCACGGCAAACCGTGCCACGACAATAGCGGTAGCGAACAGATAGCCGAGGTCAAGGGACATCGAGACCGCATCGCCCGCGGTGTTGCCCAGCGTGGTGGCGACACCGGGACTTTGGGCAGACATTCGCGTATTTCGCTAGCCATTTATCACCGTGAGTACTGATCTGCGTCCGAGTGTCGGTCTCGCCCTTAAATTCGATATTGAAGCCCGGGCGTACGACCAACAGCTCATCGGTATGGTAAACAACGCTCACGAAGGCATTCACGTTCCTGCTGACGTGGTACTCGAATGGCGAAAATGCTCGCTGCGCGGCCGCTTCTGCGGTGTACGAGTGCGGCGCATTGTGCCAAAAGTCGGCCGATCTGTCGCTAGCGTAACGCCAGGCGGCAGCCAGCGCGGCAGCGGTGACTGACGACAACAACGGGAGCATCCGATGATTTTCCGTGAAAAATCCAAGTCAAGTTAAGGGCAAATCAAAATTACCACTTGATAGTCAAATCGGGATGAATGAGCACGGCCGAGCTATTGTCGTAACTCACGCCCAATGACAGGAAGGTGTTTGGTCGGATGTACCAACCCACGCCGATGGTTCCGACGATTTCACTTCCTGACAATTCCGCCGCTCCCGTGCCGAATCCATCACCCCCGTCCGGCTCAGCAGCCGCCGTTAGTATAGGAGCGAGGCCATCGGGTAATTCGCCATCGCCGATCGGAGAAGTGTGGCCCAAGACCTCCGCATAGACGTCGAATTGTGGGTTGATGTGATAGCTAATCGCCGTCGCGAAATTCCATACGTTCTTGGTGTCGACACCTTCCGGCGAGCCTGTAACCTGGTAGCCGATATTGGCATGGGCATCGAAGTTCCCGAATCGCTTGCTGGCAATCAGATATCCGGTGTAGTCGTATTCGCCAGTCCCAATCAGCGAATTGTGAGCGCTCGGAAACTTGATTTCTCCTGCCACCGCTATTGCAGGTAGATTGCCGCTCTCCGCGAATAGGAGGTCGGTAAGCGTCACTTCAATATCGCCGAAACCACTCGCGCGTTGCCCAGCATCCGGTCGAATGCGCGTGTGCACGACCGGTTCTACGGCGAGCTCAAGCCGATCCAGCAGACCGAAATTGAAAGTGAGTGGAATGGCGGACTCAGTCCCCTCCCTCGACGTTTGAAACTCATATCCGGCGGAAACCTCGCCATGACCTTGCTTTGGCAGCCGCGCCGTCTCGGTTTCCAGGACCTGCGAAAATGCGACGGACGAGAATGAAATGATCCCGGCGATTACCAGGCCACGCGTGATGAAGTACATTTCCAAATCCTCTTCGCTAACAAAGCTGTGGAATTTTACTGACTGTGTTCGATCGGAGGATGGATAGTGCGCGAGCGAGAATTAAAGAACGCTTAAGCAGATCCGCAAGTCGTACTCACGCGCCTGCCGACTGCCGATGTCTCGATGAAATGCAGTCAGGCCACCTCGTGGCTACGACCTCCGACAGGGGCCTCACCGGTCAGGCACTGAGCTTGTCCTGTCCTGTCGTGGCGTGGTGGCTTGAAGCGCTCTGATCACGCCTCGGCGGCTACGCTGCGCGCTTAAGTCGCACTTAACAGTAGACACCGCATTCTTAGTCAATCGGTCTATTCGGAAATAGCGCCGTGCAGTGCGATCGGAAATGTACGCAGGAGATACAGGCAAATGAATATACGCCGCACAACTCAAACTTCAGTAGTGGCGACCGCGCTGCTGGTAGCAACCGTGTTCGCCGCCACGCCAGGCACCGCCCACGATGAGCTGCCCGCGATAAAGGCCGCCCTTGCGACCTCACGGATCTCTCTGTCTCAGGCTACCGCGCTCGCGGAGGCCGCCGGTGCGGGCAAGGCAGTCCACGCAAAACTTAGCACCGACCCCGCCAAGCCGGCCTACGATGTCGAAATTCTTGCTGGCGATTTCCTGTTGGACATTAAAATCGATAGCCGCACCGGCACACTGATCTCGTCCTCTCGGGATACACCAGACCTCGATGACGATGACGATGACGCTAGTGGCGACGACCGTACCGATTAATCACAGACGCCGACGCGCAGCCAGCGCTACAACGCGGTGCCCGATTTGGAAACTGTGAACGAGCAGGCCAAGGTAATCGGGCTCTAACGTGCGGCAAAATCACGCTCGATCCCCGCACCAGAGAAGTCACCCTTGAGGGAGCTACCGTTGCGATTCGGCCGCGCCAATTCGCCATACTGGAAGCCTTAATGCGCAAACCGGGTGTTGTGCTTTCGCGCATTGAGTCCAGCGACATCGGATTGCGCGCAGTGCGTCTGGACCTCGCCGAATTAGTGCGCGCGGCAGTGGGCAATTTCAGTTGGCGAGCCGAACGGGCGTAACTGGATCTCGGCGCAGGTTTGGGTGTGGCGATCTCCAAGCAGATCGTTGAGCGCCACGACGCGACGATTGAATTGGGAGACGGATTGCCAAAAGCGGACAACACTAGAGGGCTTATGGTCCGTGTCGTCTTTCTTGCTATGGATCCCAAGACAGTTGCTCCACTCTGATCTGGCTGTCAATAAATCGCCCAAATCTGAAATGAACGAGAACCCGGTAAAAAAAGCCCGCTTGTGGCGGGCTATAGGATTTTCTCGGACGTCGTCAAATCTTGAAATGGTGGAGCCGGGGGGGATCGAACCCCCGACCTCCGCATTGCGAACGCGGCGCTCTCCCAGCTGAGCTACGACCCCATGACTTTATTGGTGGTACCTACGCGGGCTTGCGCCCGTTTCGGTCAGGCGATTCTACCTGCCAAGCGTGGGCCAGGGTAAGCCTCTCGGCGCGTTCTTTGCGGCGCCGAGCAGCATGTTATGTTTATCCTTGAATTCAGCTGAGGAACACATCGTGGGTCTTACGACCGCCGCGCATTACCGCGCATCCTGGAACGACGAGCGGATCGTCTACTGGGGGCGCTTACGGTTGCGCCGAGGAATACGATAATGGGACGCCGTATACGCGACATGACTTGCTTGCCCATCGTCGGCGGCTCGTCGAACATGCAGCGCAATAACATCGCCAATCGTTCAGGGCGGGGACGACGATGAACGAATCATCCGTAGCGACCGCCAACGGTGGCCCGCTGGCCGGCGTGCGCATCCTCGATCTGACGGCCGTCGTACTCGGTCCGTTCGCGACTCAGATCCTCGGTGATTACGGCGCCGACATCATCAAGGTCGAAGCGCTGGACGGCGATTTGATGCGCGCCAATGGCGTCAGTCGTCACGCCGGCATGAGTTCGAACTTTCTGGCCTTGAATCGCAACAAGCGCTCGCTGGCCATCGATCTCAAACAGCCCGCCGGTGCGGCGGTGCTGAAACGTCTGCTGCGCGATGCCGACGTGCTGGTGCACAACATGCGCGTCAAGGCCATTGAGCGCTTGGGTTTGGGTTACGCAGCGGTGGTGGCGATCAAGCCCGACATTGTCTACTGCGTGGCGACTGGTTATGGCCAGGACGGCCCCGATGGCGATAAGCCAGCCTTCGACGACATCATCCAGGCCGCCTGCGGTCTGGTCGGCTTGAACAGTCGCGGTCGTGATGCACCGGCTTATGTGCCCAGTCTGATAGCTGACAAGACCACCGGCATGGCGCTGGTCAACGCGGTGCTCGCCGCACTGTTCTGCCGCGAGCGCAGCGGCCACGGGCAGTACGTCGAAGTGCCGATGCTGGAGACCATGGTGGCGTTCACGCTGGCCGAGCATCTCGGCGGGCTCACGTTCGATCCACCGCTAGGGACCGCCGGTTATCAGCGCCTGCTGAGCGGTGGACGCAAACCCGCACCCACCAAAGACGGTTACATCGCGCTGCTGCCCTATACCGCCGAACACTGGCGGGCTTTCTTTACTGCCGCCGGTCGCGATGACCTGGCCGACAAATACGGCAACTGCGATCGCGAAGCACGCAATGCTCAAATCGCCGATATGTATCGCGACATGATGGCGGCCACGCCCTCGCGCAGCAGCGCAGACTGGTTGGCGCTGTGTGTCGAACTCGATATTCCGGCGACCCTGGTGTACGGCATCGAAGACTTGACCGAGCATCCCCATCTGCGCGCAGTGGGGCTGTTCGAGATGTCTGAACACGACAGTGAAGGCACGCTTCGACAGGTGCGTCCGCCGATACGATTTGGCGCGACTCCTGTCGCCATTCGCTGCGGCGCACCGCGGCTTGGCCAGCATAGTGAGGAAATTCTGGCGGAGGCTGGATACGCAGCGGAAGAGATTGCAGCGTTGCGGATGGCGCGGGTGATAGGCGGGGGAGCGCCGACCGCACATTGACGCTCACCTAACAATTCAAGGACCCTGCGCCTTCATTCCAAATCATTGCGGGAGAAGATCATGACAGGGACTGTACTCATCGCGGGTGCCAGCGGTCTGGTGGGCACGGCTGCGGCCATTGAATTCGCACAGGCCGGCTGGAAAGTCATTGCGCTGTCGCGTCGTGTGCCGGAATTGCTCGAAGACCTGCAAGTACAACACCTGCCACTCGATCTGACCGATACGCACGCCTGTCGCACAGCGGCCAGCCACTTGGCCGATGTCACGCATGTGGTCTATACCGCCGTATTCGAACTACCGGGCTTGATCTCCGGCTGGTCCGACCCGCTGCAGATCGACACCAACGATCGCATGCTGCGCAATCTGATCGAAGCGCTGCGTGGTGTGGCCAAGCTGCAGCACGTCTCACTCTTGCAAGGTACCAAGGCCTATGGCGCGCCGTTTCGGCCGATGCGGGTGCCGGCACGCGAAAATCAATCGCGCGTTGAGCATGCGAATTTCTACTGGCTGCAGGAGGACTATCTGAAGGCGATGTCCGCCGCCGATGGCTTCGGCTTCACCATCTTCCGTCCGCAATTGATAGTCGGCCCCAACCACGGTGTGGTGATGAATCTGCCGCCGGTGATCGGCATCTATGCAGCTATTCGTCGCGAACTCGGCCTGCCCTTGGCCTTTCCCGGTGGCGCGCAGTGGGTGTGGGAAGCGGCCGATGTGCGCTTGGTCGGCGCGGCACTGCGGTGGGCATCCGACGAACCGCGCGCACGCGGCGAAACCTATAACCTC
>JANMJF010000625.1:0-3970 GCA_031371245.1 Pseudomonadota bacterium
GGCGTGGACTGCCAAGCCAGTGACAGGCCTGCGGGGGCCGACTGCGTGACGCTCACGACACCCGCGCCCCATGCCTGGCTTGGGCTCGTCAGCGCCTGGACCAAGAATTTTCCATCCAACTGCGCCAGGCCCTGGGCGCTAACCACCGCACGCAGCGTGCCCGTCAGACCCTGGGCGGTGATCGTGCCGAGGGTGAGATTGCCGTCGCTCAAGGCAAACAGACACTCAGTGGCGCCGTCGTGCAAGCCGCTGGTCTTGAGCGTGCCGTGCAGCTGTCCCTGGGGTGCGCGAATGGTGAGATTCAATGTCGCCACGAGCTGTGGATCGCGCACCAGGGTCCCGGCTAGCGCAGCGTCGACGACAGTGGTGCCGACGGTCAGGCTGACGCTCGAATCGACCACTTCGATACGCGCTACCGGCAGTGCCCCCGAGCCACCGCTTGAAGCCATGGCAGGCCATAGTTTGCCGTCGTGCCATGCCAATGCCAGATGTGCGCCATCAATGCGCACGCGGTCGACAGCCACGCCGAAATCGCCCGTGGCGCGATAGTCGACAGCGAGGCGCGCAATACTGCCGAGCGCGGTGCGATGCACGCCCAGCACCGCATGCGACCAGCCCAATGAGACCAGCTCGACATCGCAGGGGCACAGACCCTTGTCGTCCATGACGCGTTCAATAGCCCATGCCACCACTGCCGCGCGCGTTGCCCACAATAACAACAGACACACCGTGAGCGCGCCGCCGACGACGGCAGCGGCCGTGACCCAGCGTGATGACTTGCGCTTGGCGGCTTGCGAATTCATCGCGCAAGCGTAATCGGCTTAGGACTGACTCGAAAGACTTGGCGTGGATAAAGTCGCGTGCTCCAGCGTACATACAAGCGCCAGGCGTACTGTCACGGTGGACCATGTCCATCCCCACGCCGACAAGCAACAACACGCCCGCGCCACAGCGCGGCGTGCCGACGCTCGATAACGCCGCGCCGCCGGCCGCTGTCAGCGGACCGAAGCGCACGTGGCAACCGCAGCGCTGGTGGTTGATCATTTCGCTGTTCGCCCTGGTCAATCTCCTCTTCACTCACGTGTTCTTTCCGCAGCCGGCGTTGCGCACCGTGTCCTACACTTTTTTCAAGCAGCAGGTGGTGGCCGGCAATGTCGAGACTTTGAGCAGTGTCGGGGACGCCTTGGAAGGGCGCTTCAAACACGAGGTGGTCTATCCACCCACGGCCAGCCCAGCGCGGGGCACGGCGGCGGCGCTCAAAGTCGAGAACATCGTCAGTTTCAAGACCCAGCGCCCGACCTTTGCCGATGCCGGTCTGGAGTCGCTGCTGGAAGCCAAGGGCGTAGTAGTCGAAGCGGCCGATCAACGTAATTCGTCCTGGTTCGACCTCATTCTCGGCTTCGGGCCGACCTTGCTGCTGATCGCTGTGTTCGTCTGGATCAGCCGTCGCGGCGCCAGCGGCGGTCTGTTCAGTCTGGGGCGCAGTCGCGCCAAACGGTACGGCGAAGAACAACAGCGCATTACCTTTGACGACGTTGCCGGTATTGACGAAGCCGAGAACGAATTGATCGAGGTCGTCGACTTTCTCAAGCACCCGGCCAAGTACGAACGTCTCGGCGGTACCGTGCCCAAGGGCGTGCTGCTGGTCGGCGCACCGGGCACTGGCAAGACGCTGCTGGCGCGCGCCGTGGCGGGCCAGGCCGGCGTGCCGTTCTTCAGTATGAGCGCTTCGGAATTTATCGAAATGATCGTCGGCGTAGGTGCCGCGCGGGTCCGCGACCTGTTCAAAGAGGCGCGCGCCGCCGCGCCCTCGATCATCTTCATCGATGAGCTCGACGCCATCGGTCGCGCGCGCGGTCGCGGCAGCCAGATGGGCGGTCACGACGAGCGCGAGCAGACCTTGAATCAAATCCTGACTGAGATGGACGGCTTCGATGCCCGCGAGGGTGTCATCGTGTTGGCCGCCACCAACCGCGCCGATGTGCTCGACCTGGCCTTGCTCAGACCGGGGCGTTTCGATCGTCGCGTGGTGGTACAGCGTCCTGACCGCGCTGGGCGCGCCGCCATTCTCGCTATCCATGCCAAACGCGTGCCCTTGGCATCCGATGTGTCCTTGGATCGCATCGCGCAGGAAACGCCGGGTCTGGTCGGTGCCGAATTGCGCAACCTGGTCAACGAAGCGGCCCTGCTCGCCGCGCGCCGCAACGCCGATGCGGTCGGCGCGGAAGATTTCGCCGAAGCGATGCAGAAGATCACATTGGGACCGGCACGCAATATCCTGCTCAAGGCTGCCGATCGCCAGCGCACCGCCTATCACGAGGCGGGTCACGCCCTGCTCGCCTTGGTAGTGCCCGGCAGCGATCCGATACACCGCGTCTCCATCGTGCCACGCGGCATGGCGCTGGGGGCGACCTATCAGTTGCCGATCGACGACCGCACCAGCTACGGCGAAGACTACCTGCATGCGCGCATCACCGGCGCGCTCGGCGGGCGCGCCGCCGAACGACTGATCTATGGCCTCGCCACCAGTGGTGCCGAAAACGACTTGCAACAGGTCACCGATATCGCCCGGCATATGGTCTTGCGCTGGGGCATGAGCGCCAAGCTCGGGCCGGTCAGCTTCGTCACGCCCCAGGACGACGGCCTGCCGCCAGCCTTTCAGCAGCAGCCCTATAGCGAAGCGACGGCCGAACTGATCGATGCCGAGGTACGCCGCATCGTCGACGCCAGCGACCAGCAAGCCGAACAGCTGCTGGCCCTGCACCGTGACAAGCTCGATGCCCTGGCCGCAGCCTTGCTACTGGCAGAATCGATGAATGCCGATGAGATCTACGCCGCCGTCGGCCTGGCGCGCCCACCCGAAGCGCTCACCCCGATGCTCGGCGGCACTGCGCAGGCCACGCCGATCTAACGCTGGCTGCGCGTTTTCTTGAACAAGCGACGATAGTCATCGGCCTGCGCGCTGTAACAGGCACACGATGCCGCTTCTAACCCTGGGCGTGACAGCACGGTGATTTCTCCGCGCGCATAACGAATGACTTTCTTGTGCTGCAAAGCCCCGGCCGCAATCGTCACCGCGCTGCGTTGTACACCCAGCATGTCGGCGAGGAATTGGTGGGTGAGATGAAAATGATCGGCATGCGATCGATCGTGGGTCATCAATAACCAGCGCGCCAACCGCTCGTCGACTTCATGGAAGCGTGTGCAGGCCGCGCTCTGGGTCAATTGCGCCATCAGCACATACAGATAACGGCCGAGCGTGGTGCGCAGCCCCGCCCGCGCGCCCAATTCGCGGCGCAGGTGCGCGGCACTCATGCGCAAGGCGCTACCCGGCCCCTGCACGACGGCCTTCAAGGGCGCGACATTGACGCCCAGCAGCAAGGTCACGCCCAGCATGCCTTCGTTGCCGATCATGCCCATTTCCAAGGGCGCGCGGGGCGCGACCGTTGCGACCAGCGATATCAAGGCCCGCAGCGGGAAATACACGTCGCGAAAGATCTGCTCGGGTTCGCAGAGCACGGTGCCGAACTCAAGATCGACCGGCACGCAGCAACGCAACACGGCCGCATGATCGGCGCTCGGCAGATCAGCAAGCAGGCGGTTGACGATAACGGAATCTTGAACTTTCGACATGATTCATCCTGCGGCACAACCAGCGCCGGGACGGCACGAACAGGGTGCGAGGACTGTCTCGATAGTTCAGTGTGACTGCAAGTCGTGGCGCGCTCCGTTCGCCAGTGCACACAAAAAAAGAACCCCGCCGTAGCGGGGTTCTCGATGAGAGACGTTCTGGGCAGAACGCTTACATCATGCCGCCCATGCCGCCCAGACCACCCATACCGCCCATGTCAGGCATACCACCACCGCCGCCGCTTTCCTTACGCGGTGCTTCGGCTACCATCGCTTCCGTCGTCAGGATCAGCGAGGCCACTGAAGCGGCGTTCTGCAACGCCGTGCGCGCGACCTTGGT
>JANMJF010000349.1:0-4276 GCA_031371245.1 Pseudomonadota bacterium
CGCAATATCGAAGTGGAAGATACCGGTGTGGCGAATATCAAGTGGCGTTCGGGCGCATTGGGTTCGGTCAACGTGACCATGCTGACTTTTCCGCGCAACCTCGAAGGTTCGATCACCATCCTCGGCGAGAAGGGCACGGCGGTGGTCGGCGGCGTGGCGGTCAACGAGATCAAACACTGGGAATTCGCGGAAGCAGAAGACGACGATGCGTCCATCACCGATGCTAACTACAGCCCGACCTCGGTCTATGGTGTCGGGCACCCGGCCTATTACGACAATGTCGTAAACGCACTGCGCGGCCAGGCCAAGGCCGAAACCGACGGCCGCGAAGGCCTGCGTTCGCTGGAGACTTTGATCGCCATCTACACCTCGGCGCGCGACGGCCGCCGGGTGTCCCTGCCACTCGAATACTGAGCGCGCAGCGATGGCCGATTACAACGCACACGCCACCGCCATCGTCGACGACGGCGCCTACATCGGCGCTGGCACTCGCATCTGGCATTGGGTCCACGTCAGTGCCGGTGCACGCATCGGCCGTGAATGTTCGCTCGGTCAGAATGTATATGTCGGTAACCGTGTCGCGATCGGCGATCACTGCAAGATTCAGAACAATGTCTCGGTCTACGACAATGTCACCCTCGAGGACGGCGTGTTCTGCGGGCCGAGCATGGTGTTCACCAATGTCTACAATCCGCGCGCGGAGATCTCGCGTAAGGATGAATACCGCGACACGCTGATCCGGCGCGGCGCCACGCTCGGTGCCAACTGCACTATCGTGTGCGGTGTGACCGTCGGCCAATACGCTTTCATCGCGGCCGGTGCCGTGGTGCGCGAGGACGTGCCGGACTTCGCCTTGATCGGCGGTGTGCCGGGCCGGCTGCTGGGTTGGATGAGTCGTTTTGGTGAACGTCTCGACCTGCCGCACAGCGGCGATGGCGAGTGCACCTGCCCCCATGGTGGCGAGCGTTATGTGCTCGAGCAGGGGCGCGTGCGTTTAGTCGGCGTGGCCTGAGTCGCCGCGTCTGTCTTGGCAGCACGGTCGCGTGAGCAGCGCGCGACCGACGGAGCAGTGATGGAATTCATCGATCTCAAAACCCAGTACCAACGGCAGAAAGCCGCCATCGACGCGCGCATTCATGGTGTGCTCGACCATGGGCGTTACATCATGGGCCCGGAAGTCGCCGAGCTCGAGCAACGTCTCGCCGTCTATGTCGGCGTCGAACATTGCATCGGTGTCGCCAATGGCAGCGATGCGCTCATGATCGCGATGATGGCGCTGGGCATCGGCCGCGACGATGAAGTCATCACCTCGCCCTTCACCTTCATTGCCACCGCCGAGATGATCGCCCTGCTCGGGGCCAAACCGGTGTTTGTCGACATCGATGCGCGCACCTACAATCTCGACCCGGCGAAAATCGCGGCCGCCATCACGCCGCGCACGCGCGCCATCATGCCGGTCAGTCTCTACGGCCAGTGCGCGGCCATGGACGAGATCAATGGGCTGGCCGCCAACCACGGCCTGAGTGTCATCGAAGACGGCGCGCAGAGCTTTGGCGCAAGTTACAAGGGCCGTCGGTCCTGTGGCTTGTCGGTCATAGGCAGCACCAGTTTCTTTCCGTCCAAGCCGCTCGGTTGTTATGGTGACGGCGGGGCTTTGTTCACCACCGACGCGACGCTCGCCAAGCGCATGCGCGAGATCCGCGTGCATGGCCAGGACCGCCGCTACCACCATCCGCTGCTGGGTATGAACGGCCGCCTCGACACCTTGCAGGCTGCCATCCTGCTTGCCAAGCTCGACACTTTCCCGGCCGAAGTCGCCGCCCGTGAGCGACTCGGCGCAGCCTACTCGGCGCGTTTCCGCGCTGCCGGCGAGCAATTCACCACGCCCTATATCGAAGCGCACAACACCAGCGTCTACGCGCAGTACACGCTGCAGGTCGAGCAGCGCGACGCGGTCATAGCCAAGCTCACCGCCGCCGGCATTCCGAGCGCCGTGCACTACCCGCTGCCACTGCATCTGCAGCCGGTATTCGCCGACATGGGGCTAGGCACACGCGGCAGCTTTCCGATCGCTGAGTGTGCCGCTGAGCGGGTACTCAGCCTGCCCATGCATCCGTTTCTCACCGACGCCGAGATCGATACCGTCGTGGCGGTGACCGTGGCGGCCGTGGCCGTCGCCTAGCGACTGACGGGCAGGGAAAATTGCGATGTCCGACAATTCCGATCCGCAACCCTACCTAGTCTTCGGCGCGCCGCGCATAGAACAGGCCGAGATCGATGAAGTCACCGCAGTGCTGCGTTCCGGCTGGTTGGGTACGGGGCCGCGGGTAGCGCAATTCGAGATCGATTTCGGGCGTTTCAAAGGCCTCGCTCGCGAGCATGTCGCAGCAGTCAATTCCTGTACCGCAGCTTTGCATTTGAGCCTGCTGGCGGCTGGCGTCGGACCCGGTGACGAAGTCATTACCACGCCGCTCACTTTCTGCGCGACGGTCAACTCGATCATCCACGCGGGTGCGACGCCGGTGCTGGCGGATGTGGCGCCGGATAGCATGAACATCGACCCGCGCCAGATCGAGCGCCGCATCGGGCCACGCACGCGCGCCATCATTGCCGTGCATTTTGCCGGCCGTCCCTGCGCAATGGACGAGATCATGGCACTGGCACGCAGCCGTGGCATCGTAGTGATCGAGGATTGCGCGCATGCCATCGAGGCCGAGTACAAGGGCCGGCCGACCGGCACCATCGGCGAGTTCGGTTGTTTCAGTTTCTACGTGACGAAGAACATCGTCACCGGTGAGGGTGGCATGGCCATCTGCGCGAGCGCCGAGGCCGCTCAGCGTGTACGCCGTCTGGCCCTGCACGGCATGTCCAACGATGCATGGAAGCGCTTCGGCGACAGCAGCTACAAACATTACGACGTAGTTGAGGCTGGTTTCAAATACAACATGATGGACCTGCAGGCGGCGCTCGGTCTGCACCAGCTCGCGCGGGTGCAGCCCTACTGGGAGCAGCGACGTGCCCTATGGGCGCGGTATCAGGCCGCGTTCCGCGATCTGCCTGTGCAGTTGCCCGCCGAGCCCGAGGCCGATACCCGTCACGCCTATCATCTCTACACGCTGCGCGTGGATGCCGATCGCACCGGCCTCACTCGCGATGCCTTTCTGTCGGCGATGTCCGCGCGCAGCATCGGTGTTGGCGTGCACTATCGCAGCCTGGCCGGCTATTCGTTTTATGGCGATCGCTTCGGCTGGCGTAAGGAAGACTATCCCCACGCTGCGCGCATCGGCGACCAAACGCTCAGCATCCCGCTGTCCGCCAAACTGGAAGAGGGCGACATCGCGCGTGTCATCGACGCGGTGCGTACCATCGCACTCGGCGCCACCACGCGCTGAACACGCGGGCTGTCGTCAACGCCGCGCGGCGCTAAGACTATCCACCTCCAAGACAACGTTGCCGCGACACCGGCAGCGCGCCGAGCGGCGGTGTCGGCAAGGATTTGAGCTCGCCCGCCAGATGTTCCTTGCAGTAGGTCGCGAGCAGCGAGACCTGACGTTGGGTGGCGATCAAGTGCAAACCCTCGGCACTGCGCAAGCGAGTAATGAAGCCGTTACCCGCCAGTTCCTGGGCGTAGGCGACGGAAAACGGCGCGAGAGTAAACACCCCCAGGCCGTGGAGCTGGTAGCTTTGCGTAGTCGGCGTGGGGCCCAGCACCGGGTAAACCAATTCGAACGGAAACGTCGCCCCCCAGATCACCACCGGCTGCGTCGGGAACCCGGCCAAATCGCGTCGCAGGCTCGCAGCTTGCTGTTGTTTACCGAGCGACTGCTTGATCACGCGATAGCCGTTCAGCGCTGCGGCAGCGATCAGAATCGTGAGCACCACGGCGGTACGACGCTGACTGAGACGTGACCACACCAGCGGCGCGATGACCAGCAAACTCAACAGTGGCACATAGACGCGCACCAACGGTCCGGACCGCCCGGCGATACCGAGCACCAGTATGGCGCCGAGCAATAGTGCCCAGCTGGCGGCGACCCGCCAGCCACCTTGTCTGAGACCGAGCAGCACGGCTGCGGCGAACAGTGCTACGAGATCGGGATGCCAGAGATTGCGCATGCCGCGCGTCGCCAGTGGCAGCGAATGTAATGCCAGCGGCGCGCTAGCGGGCACCATGCTGCCAGCACAGAAGTGCCGCAATGGTGACCAGGCCGGCATTGACGGTGAACTGTTGAAACAGCAGTGGCCGCGCCAGGATCAGCACGACCGCCGCCGCACA
>JANMJF010000631.1:0-7668 GCA_031371245.1 Pseudomonadota bacterium
CATGTTGCCGCTTGCCGCGCGCCTTCAAACCGGCACCGCAAGCGCTTGGGCCGGCGACAAATTGAGGATACTGACTTCGCCGGTCGCACCATCGATGGTGATCTCGGCGCCGTCGTCGAGCAGCTGCATGGCATGGCGCAGCAGTACCGATGGCAGGCCGTACTCGCGCGACAAGCAGGCACCGTGGGCCAGCAAGCCGCCGGTTTCCAGCACCAGGCCACTGATGATGGAAAACACTGGCGCCCAGCCAGGGTCCGTGCTGTTGGTGATCAGAATGTCACCCCGTTGCACGCGGCCGATATCGGTGAGATTGGGCACGATGCGCGCGATGCCGGTGGTACGACCGGCCGCCGTGCCCAGTCCGCGTAGTCCAGCACCTTCCACCTGTTCGCCAGCCAAGGCTTCGGTGCGCGCCTTGATCGCCATCACTGCACTGCCGAGCAGATAGGGCGGCGTGTATTCCTCGCGACGATTGCGGCGATGGAAGACACGCTTGCGTGCCACTACCTTGGCTTGCGTCAACGGCCGCGAGTCGCGGTCCTCGAGCACATCATAGAGTTCATGCTGGGCCAGGAAGAAAAAATCGTCCGCCTCCTTGAGCAGGCCACGCTCGACCATGCGCCGCCCGAGTTCCGCGAATACTTTCTTGGTCTGAAAGGTGATGCGATCGTAGTAGTGCCGTTCATCGTCGCGTTGGATCATGAACTTGGTCACGTAGTCGAGCAGGGCCGTGAATAACTTCGCCTTGATGCGACCGCAGGACTTGCTGCGGATGTTGGCCAGCACTTCAGCCGTAGCTGCCTCGCGGTTCGCCACCAGACGCTGCTCCGTCTGCTCTGGCCTCACGGTCTCGTCGCCGGCCAGATAAGCACACAGCATGCGGTAATCGATCGCCGGATCTTCGCTGCGCCGTGCATAGTAGTAGTCGCGATCCTGGTGACCGCGGTGGCCGTGGTCGCGCAGGAACTCGCGATACTGTTCGAGAAACGCGCGGCCCTCGACGCTGTCAGCGGCGGCGGCGAAAAAATCTGGCCCGTCAATTTCACGGAACAAAGCCAGCAAGGCCGGCGTGCGACGGATGTGGTCGGCGAGATGCCATTGAGCGCGACTCTCCTGCACCATGAGGGTATTGGGCATGCCGCTGATCAAGTCCTGATAGGCGGCCGGATTGCTGCCGTCGTACCACTTCTTCAGCGCAACGCCAAGGGTGCCGAGTGCGCCGACCGCCCAGAAATTGAAACCGGCCCACAAGGTCAGCACCCACTCGTCGGCGAGCGCGCGGGTCTGCTTGATCTGGGCATGCAGTTTGTCATCGGACAACGTACGCAGTTCATCCGGCGTCGGGCCATTAGCTTCCGCGATGCGGTGCTTGAGATAGTGATAGACACCCCCCGGTTTGTCCGACAACCAGTGGAAAACACCGGTCTTCGGTTCCAGCACATGCAGGCGCACCATCATGCGCAAAAACTTGTAGAGACTGAATTTGGCCGCGCGCAATTCGCCGTCCCAGCTATGGGGCACATAGTCGTAGTTACGCAGCGGGGAGGGCAGCGACAGGACATTCCATTCTTTCTCGATGTCGCAGTTGAAAAATGCGGTGGCGCGGCGGTACTTGAAGATCAAGCGCCCAGCCAGTTCGGGAAAACCGTAGACCTTGTTGGTGTGGTCGTGCACACACTGGAACTCACCGCCAACCCTGACCGAGTAGTAAAGCGGTGTCACACCGCCGGTCAGAAAGTCATCGGCCCAGGTGCTGGTCCACACCGTGCTTTCGTCGTGGCGCGCGGGTACAGCCGCGTTGATGTCTTCATCCCAAGTGAATTCGACACCCGTCACGCGACGCGATTGCAGCAAATGGAATTGACCTTCGGCATAGGCCCATTCGATGTCCTGGGGCAGGCCGTCGTAATAATCCATGACGCGCCGGCCGAGTTCGGCCAGGCGGCTGGCCTGGCCGTCGTCGAGGCAGAATTTGCCTTGGAGAGCCACGGGGACATCTTGTCTGATGGTCCCGGCACCCGCGGGGTTGCGCACGATCTGCACTTCCTTGCTGCCCAATGTGCGCGACTTGACGCGCAGATCGCGGCGGTCGATCAGGAATTCATCCGGTGTCAGGATGCCAGACACCACACCTTCACCCAAACCCCAGCTCGCGTTGATGACAAACTCGTCGGTGCGGGTATTGAGTGGGTTGGCGGTGAACAACACGCCGGCGGTTTCAGCAGCGACCATGCACTGTACGAGCACCGCGAGTTGGGCTTCGTGGTGGTCGTAGCCTTTGTCGTGGCGATACTGCATAGCGCGCGCGTTCCATAACGACGCCCAGCAGCGACGCACGGCGTCGAGCACGGCATCATCGCCCTCGACATCGAGAAAGGTGTCGTGCAGACCGGCGAACGAGGCTTCGGCGAGATCTTCGGCCGTGCCCGAGGAGCGCACCGCGACCAGCCCTCGCGAGCCCGCGCCATGCTTGGCTTGCAAGTCGGCATAGCCGGCAGTAATCGCGACACAGAGATCGTCCGGCAGCGGCGCGTTGCAGATCAGCGCGCGAATGGCCTGCGCCTGTACTTCGAGATGAGCCGCGTGACTGTAATCAGCGGTAGCGAGGATGCTCGCCACCTGCGTCTGCAAGCCACTCATGAAGGCGCGATAGCCAGCGGTCGAAATGGAGAATCCCGCCGGCACTGGCAAACCGGCCTTGACCAGCCGCCCGAGACTCGCCGCCTTGTCACCGACCAGGGCATGCTGGTCAGCGCTCGTGTCGTCGAAACGCACCACAAACGAATTTCCGCCCATAGAATCTCCCCGGTGCAACGATCGCACGCGACGGATACGTGTCAGCGCGCGCGAACTTTGTGGTGATCATGTGTCGAGTCCGTGTCCAGCCTCTGCGTCTGGATCACGGCGATCATCGCGTGACGGTGCGCACGCATGACGTGTCTGCATGCTGCCCTTCGCGCGCGCGCGACCTGTCAACGAATTGCAAGGCGCCGGCGCTTTGCTGGCGAGGAGCTACGCTATCGGCCAGTCGAGAACCCGGCCCCATCCAGCGCAAGACGAACCAGCCTGGCGGCATTGTGCCAAGCCGGTACGGCTAGATACTGCAAATATCTAACTTACGACCCTCGGCGTGGGTAGGTCGACGCCGACGATATCCTCAATGTGAGGTCCTAGGGCACTCGTCAGGCCAGGTCTCCCGGCTGCACATGGAATCGACGCCGCGCTAGTGACAAATAGCCGAGCAGCGCTGAACCAAACATCCAGACCGATGCCGGCAAGGGCACCGCAGTAATCGGCGCAGTCAACGCGCCGATCTCGACGCGTGTCTTACGAATGGACGCGAACTGTGCTGCGTCAGGCATCACAATGCCGGCCACCAGTGTATTGAGCAACTTCACATTGACTTCGCCGCTGTCCGTTCCAACCGACATTGATACCTGCCATGGGCTGGTATTGAAATCCTCGAAGCTGGTGGTGTGATTCAGATCGCCGGCCGAAAACGCCAAGGGCGTGTCACCCACAATGAACTGTCCGCCGGCTGCCACCTTGGCCGCCGATCCCAGGCGGAAATACTCGCCAGCCTCGAACAGGCTGACGCCGACGACCTTGAAACCCGGGTGGGCAATGATCTCGATATTGGACGTCGTCTGGCTCGCCGAGACCACACCGAAGGCGCCAGTTTGAGCGAGAAACTGTGCCGGCTCGTGGAGTTCAAGTGCATCGTCTTCGACACCAAAGGTGCCAAACAATCCAAACAAAGCATCATCGAATTCGAAATCGACGGTAAGACCCGAAACACGCACGGGCGCCGCATTGGCTTGACCGATGGCGAGTGCGAGCGTTAGCGCGCCCAATGCTTTTCTGATTTTCATGGGTTCATCACATCCTTAAATTAAAAACATTTGAGACCCTTGCAACAGCTCAGAGAGCAACTGCGCGGGTGTCTGTATTTTTATAAAGGAAAAATTAAGTGGAACTTAAGGACGAAGGAACACCGGGCGCCGCAGCGGCGGCGCTAAAACGCACACGAACCGTCAAGCCCTTACCCAAGTTGGCATTGGGCAAGCCGTCGTCTAATTCGATCGTGGCGCCATGTCTTTCGGCAACTTCTTTAGCGATGGCCAGACCGAGGCCGGCGCCGATCGGGAAATTCCCCTCGTCCGCAAGCTCGGCAGCGCGATAAAAGCGATCGAATGCGCGCGCCCGTTGCTCGAAGCTGAGACCCGGCCCGCTGTCGATCACTTCCAAACATGACTCACGCGACACAAGGTCGCGCCAGACCCGCACGTCGATGCGTCCGTGGGCGGTGGTGTAGCGCACTGCGTTGTCGATTAAATTGTCGATCAGCAAGCGCAATTGTTGCGGAGAGCCTTTGATCTGTACCGGCTGTGGAGCGTCGGCACCGAGATCAAGACCGGCCTGTTCGGCCCTCAGGCTGAAGTCACCCACGGCGACACAGGCAAGCCCAGCGAGATCGACGCTCACCGGCTGCCAGTCGACACTGGCGGGCTCAACGCGTGATAAATCCAGCAGCTGCGCCACCATATGCACGGCGCGGTCGAGGCCACCACGGATGTCGCCCACCATCTCGCGCTGACTGGCTTGATGCAAACTCGCCTCAAGCAATTCGAACTGCAAGCGCAACGCCGCCAATGGCGTGCGCAGACCATGGGCGGCATCGGCGGTGAACTGGCGTTGCTTGGCAAGCGCATCAGACAGATGCGCCATCAAGGTGTTAATAGCCTTGATCAAGGGCTGGACCTCAAGCGGCGCGCCGTGTTGCGGAATGTCCTCCAGCGCCAATACGCTACGACCTTCAACCGCCGCCGCCGCCGTGGCCAAGGGCTGCAGACCGCGCTTCAGCGCATAGGCAAGCACAGCGGCCATCAGCGAGATCGCGAGCAACCCGGGAAACAGCAGCTTGCTGGCCAGCTCTTTGGCCAGCGCGGAACGCGTGGTCATCGATTGAGCCGCTTGAACCGTCACCAGCGGTGCACGCAGGGTGTACACCCGCCACTGCGCGTGGTCCACGTCGAGGGTATGCAAGCCTGGCGCCGACAGCAGCGGCAAGACCGGCGAATTGACCGAATTGAATAACAGCTTGCCGTTGGCCGCCCACACTTGCGTGACAAAGCCACGGTGGAATTTCTCAGTCGCTGGCACGGCCGGTTGCAGCTGTCGATGGTCGACCTCGGTGTGTACTGCCAGGACGGTTCGAGCAAGCTGCTTGAGCTGCCGGTCGAATACTTCGTTGACCTCGTCGAAGGCGAAGCCGTAATAACCCGCCGCTAACACCAGTGCTGCGCCGGCCACAGCGCCCAGCAACCACAACAATAAAAAACGGCGGATGGAGGTCATGGAGCGACGATACGATAACCGACGCCACGCACATTCTTGATCGCGTCTGCGCTGAGTTTTTTGCGCAGATTATGCAGATGCACTTCGATGGCATTGCTCTCGATCTCTTCGCCCCAACCATAAATGGCTTCTTCAAGGGCGGCACGCGCCACGACCTTGCCGGCACTGCGCATTAAGGTCTCCAGCAGGGCGAACTCGCGCCGCGATAACACAACCAAAACACCGTGCAGGGTGACTTCTCGCGCCACCGGGTCCAGGGTCAGGCTGCCACAGATCAGGGCCGGCTGGCCTTGACCCGTTTGGCGTCGCAAGGTGGCGTGCAGACGTGCGACCAGTTCGTGCAAATCAAATGGTTTCACGAGGTAGTCATCGGCGCCGAGATTGAGTCCGGCAATGCGATCGGGGATCCCATCCCGCGCGCTCGCGATCAACACCGCTATGTCACTACCCCGTTTGCGTATCGACTTGAGGATCTGCAGACCATCCTTGCCCGGCAAACCCAGATCGAGAATCACCGCTCGATAGGCGTCGTTGCCTAGTGCCAGCTCAGCGTCCGGCCCGGTCTGTACCCAGTCGACGCTGAAGCCGGCGTTACGTAAACCCTGTTGGACGGCCTTGCCGATCATCGGGTCGTCTTCGACTAATAAAACTCTCATAGCATGGGCGTGCGTGGGCTGAGATTTGCGTGCTGTCGCGTGTACGGTTGCCGGACCCTCGTGGTCGGCCGTGCTGGGCAAGTCCATAGCTGGCGAGACAGGCTGCGAGCGTCACTAGCGGTGTCGAACACAAGGACATCATGCACGCGTGCTACCGGTCTCGCTTCGAGCATGCCGGGCATGCAGGCTTTTTTTGTTGCAGAGTCTGCGCCCCTTTCGGCGATATTGTAGGGCGGCATTTATTAAGAGCGACTTAAGCCCTTGGGCTTTGAGCGCAACGACACGCGCTGTCGTGCTGCCGTGGGCCGGGCGGCGACGCGCTTAGCTTACGCGTGGTAGCAGCGCGCAAACAGGGCGATACCTTCCGTGGTTTTGGCAAACACAACCGTTGGTTCGTCGCGCCGACCGCCAGGCCTTATCGCCAAGCACCGCCAAGGCGCCGGAGCGTGGCCTGCGTTACACGCCAGACGTCGGCGCGTTCACGCTCGACGGTGCGCTGTTCGGCGTTCGCCAGCGCAAGGTCACGGTGCCCGCGCCCGGCGAGTGCAAACGTTCCGGTGCTCGTGTGTCGAGTCCGTGTCCAGCCTATGCGCTGGGATCACGGCTTTATTGCATATCGCGAGGCGCGCACGCGTGACGAGCCGGCACGCTGCGCGTAGCGCACCGGTGCGGATCGGGCGAAACGCTGCTGCAGTCCGGCTGAGTCGCAGCCCAACGTTGCAGCGGGGACCATGGATCGGTAACCGGTGCCAGACAAACCTGCAGAGAGCCGCGTGCTCCGCAACCGCCCTGGCAACCACTCTGGGGCTATCACTGCCAACAAGAAAACGCTCCGCGTTAGTGGATAGCCGGCGCTTCAAGAGGGCGCGCAGATTCCGCCGAGACCGAAGGGACACAACCGTGGCCGGCGCGCGCGCCCCTATTGGGCTTTGAAGCGCGCGATGTAGAATCGAGGCGGGGGTGCGATGAAGCAGCGGGTATTGTCTTGCGGGCGCCGTGTGGGCTCTGCAAACCCATCATTGCAGAATGGGAGGTCTCACTTTGTCGTTTAATGTCCGCAGGCGTCTATTACGTATCCCGCGCGTACGCGCGGCGGTCGAATGGGCAACTAGCCATGGCGCATGGTTCTGGTCGGTCGCACGGTATACGCCTGGTCTGAGTACTTTTTTTAACCGGTGGTTTATCAGCGGTTTCGCGACCGCAGCACCACCGCGCCCGCATCGACTGTCGCTGCGTGGCCGGACAACCGCCCAGGAGCACGACAGCGACTACGTTGACAGCTATGTGTCCTGGACTGGCTTAGTCGAACGGCGCTACACCGGGCGGCAGCTGCCGCCCGTCCATCCTGATTACGTCAAAGCACTGCCGCCTATTGACGATGTCGGCGCGCTGTTCAAACGCCGCAACGACCAAATCCAGGAATGTTCGCGCAGTACCGCGCTATTGGCGTTCTTTGCGCAATGGCTCACCGATAGCTTCCTACGCACCGACGGCGAGGATATACGCAAAACCACGTCCAATCATGAACTCGATCTCTGTCAAATCTATGGCCTGACCGAAGCCGACACTTCCATTCTCCGAGACCCGCACAACAAAGGCGAACTCGCGCACCAGTTCATTGGTGAAGACGAGTTCCCTCAGTATTTATTCGACA
>JANMJF010000665.1:0-4601 GCA_031371245.1 Pseudomonadota bacterium
GGTGCCGAGACTGGCGGTGATCAAGCGATCGGCGTCAGACATCGCTGCGCTGTCCTGGCGGTTTGGCCATGGTACGCATCATTTCGGCGCCAGACTCTTCAATACGACGCGAATGATCTCTTCGCTCTTCAGACCCTCGGTGTCGAGGCCGTGCACGAAACGACTGGCCTCGTGGGGCTTATAGCCCAGCGCGATGAGACCGCTGACAGCATCGGTCGCGGCATCAGCAACCCGCGTATTGACGCTGGTTGGCGCCAAGCGCAGACCGGGTTCGACGCGCTCAACACGGTCGCGCATCTCGATGATCAATCGCTCAGCGGTCTTCTTGCCAACCCCAGGCAGCGCGGTCAGGCGCGCGGTATCGCCGGCGTGCACGCATTCGGCAAAAGCATCGGCATCCATGCCCGACAGGATCACCAGCGCCATCTTGGTGCCGACACCGTTGACCTTGAGCAGGCTGCGAAACAGTGCGCGTTCGCTCTCGGACACGAACCCATAGAGCAGATGTGCGTCCTCGCGTACGGCGAGATGGGTGTAGAGCGAGACCTTGTGGTTCAGCTCCGGCAGCGCCCAGATGGTGGTCATGGGTGCTTCGATTTCGTAGCCGATACCGTTGCACTCGATGATGATCTGCGGCGGGCGCATTTCGATGAGAATGCCAGTGATGCGTCCGATCATGAGCGCCCCCCGGCCAAAGCGATGCGTGCTTTGCCATCGCGCATAGCGCCGTGACAGAGCGCCGCGCCCAGTGCGTCCGCCGCGTCTGGGGTCGGCGTGGTATTCAAGCCGAGCAGAAATTTCACCATGTGCTGGACCTGGACCTTGTCGGCATGACCGCGTCCGACCACGCTTTGCTTGATTTGAGTCGCAGAGTATTCGTGCACGGCCACGCCCGCGCGGCGCGCCGCGACCATCGCCACGCCACGCGCGTGGCCAAGCTTGAGCGCCGAATCGACATTGCGGTTCATGAATACCTTTTCGATGGCGGCCTCGGCCGGGCCGAAGGCCGCGATGATGGCCGACAACTCGTCATATAACTGCACCAGGCGCTCATCGAAGCTGCCCTCGGTGTTGAGACGGATGCAGCCGCAGGTCACATATTCGGTACGCTGGCGTGCGCTGCGTATCACGCCGTAGCCCGTCACTCTGGAGCCCGGATCGATGCCGATGATGACGGTCAAACGCGAAGTCGACGCCACTCAGGCGCCGAGCGTGGCCATGATTTCGTCGGAAATGCTGGCGTTCGAATAGACCTTCTGCGTGTCGTCGAGGTCTTCCAGCATGTCCAACAGCCGCACCATCTTCTGCGCATTGTCGCTATCAAGTTCGCTTTGTAGGCCGGCACGCATAGTCACTTCCGCTGCTTCGGGGCGATGGCCAGCGGCGACCATCGCGTCTTTCACTGCGCCGAATTGATCGGGGCCGGTCAGCACTTCGATCGAGCCATCGTCGTGCACCACCACATCATCGGCGCCGGCATCCAGTGCCGCCGCCATCACTGCGTCTTCGTCGCTACCCGTGGGGTAATCGAGCAGGCCCACTTTCTTGAACAGATAGGCGACCGAGCCATCGGTACCCAGATTGCCACCGCACTTTGAAAAAGCATGGCGGACTTCGGCAACCGTGCGGTTGCGATTGTCGGTCATACAATCGACCATCACCGCCACGCCACCCGGACCATAGCCTTCATAGCGGATTTCTTCGTAGTTGTCGGCGTCCATACCACCAGCGCCGCGGGCGACCGCACGCTCGGTAGTGTCCCTGGTCATGTTCGCGCTGAGCGCATTGTCGATCGCCGCGCGCAGGCGTGGATTCGATCCGGCGTCGCCACCGCCGGTGCGCGCCGCGACGGTGATTTCACGTATCAATCGCGTGAACAGCTTGCCACGCTTGGCGTCCTGCTTGCCCTTGCGATGTTTTATGTTGGCCCATTTACTGTGTCCGGCCATGGCTTACCCGCGATGATTCCTGCGCTTGGAATAGAGGGCCGCTATTGTCGCAAATCATGCGCCGCGATGCAGCGGCAAAGACCGCTCAAGCGTCGTTGTTGCTCATGACAATGCGTTTTTGCTCGGTGGCGAAGTCGAGCAGGCGCTTGATCGGGCGTCGGGCACGCGCCGCGATATCGTCCGGCACGTGGATTTCATTGGCGCCGGTGGCGAGCACGTGGCGCAAGCCGCGCAGGCCGTTCATCGCCATCCACGGACATTCCGCGCAACTCTTGCAGGTCGCGCTGCGCCCGGCGGTCGGTGCTGCGATGAGGCGCTTGCCGGGCGCGGCCAGCTGCATCTTGTGGAAGATGCCCTTGTCGGTGGCGACGATGAATTTCTGCGCGCTCGAAGTTCGCACCTCGTTGATGAGGCCGGACGTCGAGCCGACATAATCGGCCTGTTCGATCACCGAGGGCGGCGACTCGGGATGCACCAGCACCCGTGCGTCGGGGTGCTGCTCGCGTAGAAGGCTTAGTTCGACGCCCTTGAATTCCTCGTGCACGATGCAGGCGCCATTCCACAGCAGCATGTCGGCAGCGGTCTGGGTGCGGATGTAATCACCGAGAAAACGATCCGGCGCCCAGATGATTTTTTCGCCCCGGGCATGGAGATGACGCACCACGTCGAGCGCGATGCCGGAGGTCACCATCCAATCGGCGCGCGCCTTCACGGCGGCGCTCGTATTGGCGTAGACCACCACGGTGCGATCCGGGTGCGCATCGCAGAAAGCGTTGAAAGCATCGGCCGGGCAGCCCAGATCGAGCGAGCAATTGGCTTCGAGGTCCGGCATCAGCACGCGCTTTTCCGGGTTCAGGATCTTGGCGGTTTCGCCCATGAATCGCACCCCCGCCACCACCAGGGTCGAAGCCGGGTGTTCATAACCAAAGCGCGCCATGTCCAGGGAATCGGAGACATAGCCGCCGGTCTCGTCGGCCAGGGTTTGGAGTTCCGCATGGGTGTAGTAGTGGGCGACCAGCACCGCATTTTGTTCGACCAGCAGGGTCTTGATGTCGGCACGCAGGCGTTCGCGCTCGTCGGCTTCCAGGTGTTCGCGGACTACCGGCGGTACCCGGGTGGGAACGACGGTGTCGACGGCGAGATGGGAAATGACGTCACTGCGCATTGTGTCAGGCCGAACGCGGCGGGTTGGTGGCGAAGCGCGGGCCGCGCGGTGCGGTCCCTTGTCCATGAATATGATCAGCCTAGCCCTCGAATACAAGCGTCACCAGGTAAACCCGTTGTAAAAACGCCGCCACCTTTTACTCCGCGCCGGGCGCCTTGCGCAGCCGGATCGACAACTCGCGTAACTGGCGTTCGCTCACTTCACTCGGTGCCGAGGTCAGCGGGCAGCTGGCGGTCTGGGTCTTGGGGAAGGCGATGACTTCGCGGATGGACGTCTCGCCCGCCATCAACATGGCGAGACGGTCCAGACCAAAGGCGATACCGCCGTGGGGCGGGCAGCCGTACTGCAGCGCTTCGAGCAGAAAGCCGAATTTCTCCTGCGCTTCCTCATCACTGATGCCGAGCAGGCCGAACACCGTGCTTTGCAGCTGGGCGTTGTGGATACGAATGGAGCCACCACCGATCTCCGAGCCGTTCAGCACCATGTCGTAGGCGCGCGAAATCGCCTTGCCTGGCGCGCCCGTCACCTGCGCAGCATCGGCTGGCGCGGTGAAGGGGTGATGCAGGGCCGCCCAGCGCTTGCCGTCCTCGTCCCACTCGAACATCGGGAAATCGACCACCCACAGCGGCGCCCAAGTAGGGGCTACCAGGTCAAGGTCGGCCGCCAGTTTGTCGCGCAGCGCGCCGAGCGCATCGTTGACGATGCGTGCCTTGTCGGCGCCGAAGAACACCAGGTCGCCGTCTTGCGCGCCGACGCGGTTCAGGAGCGCCTCGACCACCGCCGGCGGCATGAACTTGACGATCGGCGAGCTGAGGCCTTCGATGCCGGCCTGGCGATCGTTGACCTTGATATAGGCCAGACCCTTGGCGCCATAGATAGCGACGAAGGCGGTGTAGTCGTCAATCTGCTTACGCGTCAGCTTGCCGCCACCCGGCGCACGCAGCGCGGTCACGCGGTAATCATCACGGTTCGCGGCCTGGGCGAAAACCTTGAATTCGACTTCGCGCATGAGGTCGGCGACCTCGACCAGCTCAAGCGGGTTGCGCAGATCGGGCTTGTCCGAACCGTAGCGCTGCATAGCCTCGGCATAGGTCAGGCGCGGGAAAGGCTTCGGCAGGTCGACATTCAAGACCGTCTTGAACACCTGGCGGAGCATGTCTTCCATCATGTTCGTGATGTCGGCTTCATTAATGAAGGACATCTCGATATCGAGCTGGGTGAACTCGGGCTGGCGGTCGGCGCGCAGGTCTTCGTCGCGGAAGCAGCGCACGATCTGAAAGTAGCGGTCCATGCCCGACATCATCAGGATCTGCTTAAACAGCTGCGGCGACTGCGGCAGGGCGAAGAAGCGGCCCGGATGGGTGCGGCTAGGCACCAGGTAATCACGCGCACCCTCGGGGGTGGCCTTGGTCAGCATCGGCGTCTCGATCTCGAGGAAGCCGTTGCCGTCCAGATAACCGCGCAGCTCGCGGGCAACACGCGCACGC
>JANMJF010000668.1:0-1683 GCA_031371245.1 Pseudomonadota bacterium
CCCGCCTCGATGCCACCTGGGGCATTGCCGAACTTGGCGCGACCGGCCCGGCCGGCACCTCTTATGGTCATCCACCCGGCATCTGTGTACTGGCGGTGGTCGGCCCCGTGACGCTTACACGACGCCTCGAAACCGGCAGCCCCGATCGCGAAGGCAATATGCAGACCTTCACCCGTGCCGCACTGGAGTTGCTGCACGACGCGCTCGAGCAATGCCGTTGAGTCAGCCGCGCTAATGGAAGCCTCGTTCTGGCAGCAACGGTGGGCCGCCCAGCAGATCGGCTTTCACGAAGCCGAGGTCCACCCCATGCTGCTCAGCCACGGCGCGAGCCTGGGCGTGGTCGGGCGGGTGTTTGTACCCTTGTGCGGCAAGTCCAATGACATGATCTGGTTGCGCGCCCAGGGGCGCGAGGTAGTCGGCATCGAACTGGCGGAACTCGCCGTGCGCGCGTTCTTTGACGAGCACGGCATGCGCGCCGCGCAAACAGCGCAAGCGCCCTTCGAGGTCTTCAGCGCCGATGGTTATCGGCTGCTGTGCGGCGATTATTTCGCGCTGACCAACGTCCAGCTCGGTGACTTCGGCGCGGTCTACGATCGCGCCGCGCTGATTGCGCTGCCCGCAGACATGCGCCGCGACTACGCGAAAAAAATGAGCGAGCTGTGCGCAAGCGGCACAGTGATGCTGCTGATCACCGTCGAATACGATGCCAGCGTCATCACCCCGCCGCCCTTTGTGGTGTCGGCAGAAGAAGTCACGGCCTTATATGGTCGAGATTGGACGATAGCGTCGCGCGGTACGCGGGCGGCAGACGTGAAGGGTCAGCCCGGAACTGAACAGGCCTTCGTGCTCCGCAGGCTCTAGATTTTATGTAGGTGCGAATTCATTCGCACACTCATGGCAGACTCGAAACTAGGCATGCGTACGGCTGAATGTACGAATTTGTCACACCTACAACCAGACTGCGTCCCAGTGGGGATAGTCGCCAAGCTTCTTGACCAGACCCGCACGCAGTGGATTGGCCACGATGTAACGCGCGACACCTGCCAGGTCTTCATCGCGACGCAGCGCGTGATCGTAATAGGCGCGCTGCCACACGGGGCCACGTCTTGCCGAGCTGCGATTGATCGCCGTCGCCGTCCGCCCCTTCAACATTTTCGCCACGATCGAAATCGAATGGCTGTGCCCCAGCGCCAGCAGCCAATGCAGATGATCGGGCATCACCACCCAGGCGAGTGAAGTCACCAGTGCGCAGTCGTTCAGCCGCCTAAGTTCGCCGACCGCGAGACGTGCATGGGCGAAATTGCGGAACAGCGGTTCTCGCTCGTGGGTGACCGTGGTAATGAAATAGACCTGCCCGGGGATCGACACTCGCCCATGGCGCAACCATGCATAGACCATCCTTGGCCTCCAGATTTGAAGCGGCGTCCCGCCGCGACACAAAAATAGCGCACAGTCCCCGTAGGTGCGAATTTATTCGCACATTCAGGACTGATTTCGAGTGTGCGAATAAATTCGCACCTACAGGGCAAGATTGAATGCCGCGCCTGCATTCCTTCCAATGCGCTTCCAGCAGTATCATGCCCGCCGCTTCCCATCAGACCGACTACAGGCATCGCCATGGCCATTCCGACCCTCTTCATCGACGGCGAACACGGCACCACCGGGCTTGAGATGCCGTGAGGC
>JANMJF010000684.1:0-1920 GCA_031371245.1 Pseudomonadota bacterium
TGGCAAGGCGCCTATAACCTGTGGGCCGCCAATGGACCCGCTGCCAACGGACGTTACTTCGTGCAGCGCGACAAGGTCGCGGTCTATGTCGAAGGCACCAACCCCGCGCGGGTCGAATCGGAGCGGCTCTACAGGCGCGACAATCCGCGCGCGCCCGACGACTACGCGAGCATGTCGCGCTACTGGCAGCAACGCACGCAGGACTATGTCTTAAGCGCGCCGGGGTCGTGGCTGCGCCTGGTGGCGAGCAAGGTCTGGTACCTGCTCAACGACTTCGAGCAATACGACATCAAGACCTATCAATTCCACCAGGCGCGCTCGCCCTGGTTGCGTTGGAATCCGCTCGGCTGGTCGTGGTTATTGGCGGCCGCCGTAGCGGCGCTGGCGATGCATGGGCGCAATCGCGCCGCGCGCAGCGTCGCGCTCTATGGGCTGGCCTACGCCGGCGGTCTGTTGCTCAGTTATGTCAGCGCACGCTTTCGACTGCCCTTGGTGCCCCTGCTGGCAGTGCTCGGCGGCGGAGTGCTCGGTCGCGTCGACCGGCGTGGAATAGTGCGCGGCGCGTTGAGTGCAGTCTTGGTGCTGGTCGTGTCCCGTCAGGCCATGCCACCGGGCGAGGCCGAGCGCACTTATCTGCAAGACTATCTGTTGTCTGCACGTGCGGCGGCGACGCTTGGTTTTGACGACGAGGCGCAAGTCAATGCCCGGCAGGCACTGGTTCTGGCACCGGGCGACGCCACCGCCCGTGAATTGCTATGCGTAGCAGCCTTCAATGCCTGGTTGAGACAGGGGCAATACCAGCGCGCCGGGCCGCTGGCCGTGTGCGCTGACGCCGCGCGCATTTCACCGGCCGCACGACGTGCACTCGGCATCCTCTATTGGCGGCAGGGCCGCACCGCAGCGGCACGCGCGCTATGGCTGGCGTTGGTGGCGAGTGGAGGTGTTGAGCACGACAGCGCATTGGCGGCGCTGGTCATGACCGCGCCGAGCGTCGCCGAGCTTAGTGCGCTCGACTGGCGAAAAGCCGGTCAGTGGTCGAATGAGTTGCTGTTCGCGCTGGCCAGCCGCAGCCAGGGGCCGGCTCGCCAGCTACTCCTGACGCGGCTGCCGACGGCCGAGATTGAACGACAGATGAGCGCGCTGCAAAAATTGTTTGCACCGACTTCGCGTTGAGGGCAGCAAGCCGTGGCCAGCGAAAGCGGCGCGGGTGATCGATGGGACCTGTGGTGCAGACTTGTGAGGGACGATGGGGATGACGATGAAGATCAACCTGGATCTGGCCTGGAGCATCGAACTTGGCGAGCAGCGCTTCGTGCTCGAACCGCTGCTGTTCAAGTTGCTCGAAGCGGTGGAACAGGGTGGCCATCTGAATTACGCGGCGCGTACCACCGGCGTCTCTTACCGTCATGCCTGGGGGCTCATGCGTAGCTGGGAAGAACGTCTCAAGCTGCCTTTGCTCGACTTGCAGCGGGGCCGCGGTGCGAGTCTGACCGACAGCGGTCGCGCCTTGCTTGCGGCCCGCACGCAAGCAGCGACCACTGCGCGGTCTGTTTTGCAAGAGGCTGCAGCCGACGCCACCGCGCTGCTCGCGCCGACGCTGGACGACGGTCGCGCGACACTGCGCATCGCTTCCAGCAGCAGTGAATTGATCAACGGTCTGGTCGACAGCCTGCGCGCCGCTCGCTGGCCGGTGGTACTCGATCTGCCTGGTAGCGAAGCAGCCCTGCGTCGCTACCAGCGCGGTGAGATCGACCTTGCCGGTTTTCATCTGCCTTTGGGCGCACTCGGTCCGACGGTAGGCATGGCCTTGACCGCCATGCTGGACGAGGCGCGGGATCAAGTTCTGCTGCTGGAACTGCGCTCCCTGGGGCTGCTCTCGCGCCGCGATCGCGAACTCCGTGACCTCGAAGAACTCACACA
>JANMJF010000690.1:0-1771 GCA_031371245.1 Pseudomonadota bacterium
TTCGCCGCCATGGGCATGGAAGCGGTGGGGCGCGCGGCGAGTTCGGTGGTGGTGGAAGTGCGCCGTCAGTTCCGCGAGATCCCGGGCATCATGGCCGGCACGGCCAAGCCTGATTACTCGCGTGCGGTGGACATGCTGACCAAGGCCGCGATCAAGGAAATGATCATCCCGTCCCTGCTGCCAGTGCTGGTGCCGATCGTGATCGGCTTCACGCTGGGCTACAAGGCGCTCGGTGGTCTGCTGCTCGGCACCATCATCACGGGTCTGTTCGTCGCGATTTCGATGACGACCGGCGGTGGTGCCTGGGACAACGCCAAGAAGTACATTGAGGATGGTCATTGCGGTGGCAAGGGCTCGGAAGCCCACAAGGCCGCCGTCACCGGTGACACCGTTGGCGATCCCTATAAGGACACCGCCGGTCCGGCCGTCAACCCGCTGATCAAGATCATCAACATCGTGGCACTGCTGATCGTGCCCTTGATCGTCTGAGTCTCGTGCCCCGTCCCGGCCGCTCGCGCCGGGATGGGTTTCTCCTCGTAGGTGCGGAATCAATAGCACAATCATAACGGGCCGCACATTCGGGCGCGCCATTTTATGTGCGAATGAATTCGCACCTACATCAGCGCGTGGCCGATACCGACCTTCTCCAACAAAGCCACCGTCTCACACAGCGGTAAGCCCACCACCGCGCCATAGCTGCCTTCAATGCGTTTGACCAACGCACCACCCAGGCCTTGGATGCCATAAGCACCGGCTTTATCGGCTGGCTCGCCGCTACGCCAATAGGCTGTGATCGCAGCCGCTTCCAGTACACGGAATTCCACGCGGGTCCGCACCACCTCGATGTCATATCGCCCATCGACAGCAACCACCACGGCGGTGAACACTTCATGCCAGCGTCCTGACAGACGCATCAACATTGCGCGCCCATCGGCCTCGTCGCGTGGCTTACCGAAGATCTCACCATCGACACTGACCGTGGTGTCGGCGGCCAGCACCACCGCGCGTGCCGCCAATTGGCCACTGCCGGCGCGCGCCTTGTCCAGGGCGACCCGTCGCACATAGTCGACAGGTGCCTCGCCCGCCTGCTGACGCTCATCGACGTCGACATCGACCAGCACGAAGTTCACGCCCACCAGACGCAATAATTCGGCGCGGCGCGGCGAGCGCGAAGCGAGGTGCAATAAACGCGATTGCTCATTCATGGGCGATGGTAGGGGTGGCCGGCAAGAATACTCACCGCGCGGTAGATCTGTTCAGCCACCACTACCTGCACCAGCAGATGGGGCAGTGTAAGACGTGACAAAGACCAGCGTTCGGCGGCCGTCGCAAGCAGCAGGGTGTCGAAGCCATCGGCACCACCGACAACCAGGCTCAGGTGGGCGTGGCGTTCGCGCCAAACACCGAAGCGCGCTGCCAGCTCGACACTGCTGGGTTCATCACCGCGCTCATCGAGCGCGACCAGATGCGTGCCAGCCTTGAGTGCTTTCATGATGCGCGCACCTTCGTCGCGCCGTCGCACTGCACGGTCGGCGCCATCGGGGCCGGGGTTCAAGTAACGAAAGTGGAGTTCATCGCTGCGCGCCAGACGTTTGGCGTAGTCGGCGCAGGTATCCGCCACCCACGCCGGCGGACGGCGACACACACACAGCACCTCGACGACCATACTGGGTCGGCGCGACTAGCCGGCCTGGATCTCGACCGGCGCGCGCTGCTCCCAGAGCTTTTCGAGCTGATAGAACGCGCGGGTCTCGGTCTGCATGACATGCAC
>JANMJF010000778.1:0-1660 GCA_031371245.1 Pseudomonadota bacterium
TTGATTAAGCCGCCGGCGGTGGTGCGGATACGGCGAATCTTGGGGTGGGCGATACTCGCCACCTGGTAGTGGTTCACGCCAGCGATCAGGTCGACCTGTTCGGTGATGTGCACAATTTTCTTGAGGGTGTCAAAAGTGAAGACATCGGCCGTTGGGTCGGTGGTCTCCAGGGCCATGGTCACCACGTTCGCACCGCCGAAGGTCTGCTTCATGCGGTTGTAGTTGACGATGTACTCGTGCTTGGCGGGTAGCAGATCGGCGAAACGCGAGAAGACCTCGATCTTCGGGATGTGCATGGCCAACAAGATGGTAGGAACCATGATGATCGCGAAGGAAAACCACTTGCGGTCCATCATCCAGTTGGCGATTGCATGGCCACGCGTAATTCGCGGCGGTGGTGGTGGCACGACCGAGCTCATAGACCCATCTCCTGCTATGGTGCGATGAAAAAAGCACAAGGAACGCAGAGTTCCTCGCAAGCGTTCGCGCGCGCAAGTGTCATGGGCCAGCACACTCCTGGTCAGCGACCGGGTGTCGAGGCTGCACTTCCCGCCCACGGGACGATGGTGACCTGTCAGCGACCTGTAGGATTCCCCCCTAATGCGGCCGCGTCACCGGGCTCGGAGTATAAGCTCGTAGCCAGAATTAGAATAGGCACCGAGCGCCGCGTTCAGGGCTGCGAAGGCGCTTGGTTGCGAGCGCGGCCGAACCACGCCTGCGCGAATACTGCACGGCTCGCCGCGTCCCCCGTCGCACGGCTGTCGCGGTGACCACGCATGATGAAAGCGGGCTGCGTGAGTCGGATCAAAAGCGGCAGCACCGTCACCGAGCCGAGCATGTGACTCACGGTCAAGAGCGCGAGCAGCATCGCCATTTCCGACTCGAAGCGCAGCGACGAGCCGGGCACCCAATAGGCAATCCCGGCGACCACCGCAATGGCGGTGAACAGCACCGCCGCACCGGTCGTGGCAAGTGCCACCCGAATGGCATCATCGAGACTACGATGCCGCACCTCCTCGCGGATGCGGTCGAGCATATAGATGGCGTAATCGACGCCGAGTCCGATACCGACCGCCGTCACCGGCAGGGTGCTGACATTCAGACCGATGCCGCGCAAGCCCATATAGGCACGGTTGATCATGACCGCCAGCACCAGTACCACAAACACCAGCAACGCGGCGTTGAACGAACGATAAGTCACCAGCACGGCCAGCATCACCATGGCGACGATGAGACCGGTCTGGCGCAGCTCCGAGGTCGCGACTTCCTCGTTGGCGGCTGCCGTGGTGCCGACGATGCCACCCGCGAAGAGCGCCTCGACACCGGGCACGGTATGGGCATCGAGATAGTTCTTGGCGGCTTCGATGGCGGCATAGATGGTGGCACCCGTCGCGTCCTTGAAGAACACCACGAAGTTTGCCACCCGCCCGTCGAGATCCATGAACTCGGTAACCACACCAGGCACCGACGCGCCGGCCTGGTACATGAACAAAGTGTTGCCAATGTCGTTCTGGGTCAGCGGCAGCAGCGACCAGCGCGGGTCGTCGTAGTGATACAGACGATTGACCGCGCGCACCAGGCTGGGAATATCGCGCGTGCCGCCGTAGCCCGGCGTGGTCGCCATGAAACGTGAGAAGTCCTCCATCAAATGCACCGCGTC
>JANMJF010000786.1:0-4781 GCA_031371245.1 Pseudomonadota bacterium
CATAGCTGATCGGAAAGGCATTGGGTGTGCCATCGAGCCGCGCCTGCCACAGCGGCTGGCCGGTGGCACTGTCGGACGCGCGGAACCAGCGATCGCGTGAGCCTTCGAATACCAGACCACCGGCGGTCGCAACGATCGCGCTGGCCTGCGAAGCGCGGCGGCGCTGTTGCCACACCACTTTTCTGGTCTCCAGATTGAGTGCCGCCACGCGGCCGAACTTACCGTCGCTATCGGGCCGCGGCAGCACAGTGTATTGAATGTCCCAGGCTTCTTCGGGCTTCCATAAATAACTCATGCATGACTCGAACATCGGCACATACATGATCTTGGTGCGCGGGTCGTAGGCCGTCGCCGGCCAGCTGCGCGCGCCCCCCGGAAAGGGACAGATCATCTTGGCTTTGCCCACTTCCGGTTCAAGTTTGGGATCGGTGGTCTTGTGTCCCGTCTTGGCATCGATAGCCGTCACCAGGTTCTGCAGTCCCATGTCATGAGAGAACAGATACCGTCCAGTCCGGGCGTCCAGGGCGTCGAGGATGCCGAGCTTGCCGAACGTCACCACCGCCTTGGTCGGTCCCTGGGCGGTTGGCAGCGTGACGATGGTGCGCTCGAATGCCCAGTCCAGATCCCACACTTCGCGGCTATGGTGCTGGTAATGCCAGACCAGTGCGCCGTTATCGGGATTCAGGGCCAGCGTAGTGTCGGTATAGAGCGCATCGGTCGATGCCGCGCGGTTGGCGTTGGGCTTCATGAGCGGTGCGATGTGATAGGTCTGGCCGGTACCGAAATAAACCAGGTTGAGTTCGGCATCATAGGTGCCGGCCAGCCATACCGAGCCACCGAATCGTTGTTCCAGTGGCGCGTCGTTCCAGCTCTCACCTCCCGCTTGACCGGGACGCGCGATGGTATTGAAGCGCCACAGTTCTTTGCCCGTCGCGCCGTCCAGCGCGACGATGAAGCACCCGCCGACATGGCCCGCCCCCGAGCAACCGGACACCCCCTGAATGACCTTGCCGTGCACCACCATCGGCCCGCCGGTCAGGCGTAACACACCGGCGGATTCTTCGATCTGATGATCCCAGCGCAACGCACCGCTGCGCGCATCGAGCGCCAGCAAGTGATTGTCGAGGGTCGGCACGTAAAGCAGGGTGCCGCCTATCGCCAGATTGCGGGGCTGGGTAGTCGGCGGGCCCGCCGGGGTCACCGCCGCTGCGACCCGCGAGAATTTCCACAGCACGTCGCCCGACTTGGCATCGATGGCCTGCACCGTGCCGAAGCTGTTGACGAACATCACGCCGTCGTGGACCAGCGGCGTGATCTGATTGGTGCCGGCCGGCAGGGACAGGCTCCAGGCCAGTCGCAGGCGCCGAGCATTGCCGGCATTGATCTGCGTGAGCGGGCTGTAACCGAAACCGTCGTCGCTGCGACGCCAGTTCAGCCAGTCAGCGTCCGGCGGTTGGCGCAGCATGGTGTCGCTGACCGCTGTCATCGCGTTCAACAGCGCGGCGTGCTTTGTTCTTACGTCGCGAAATTCCTGATCTTCGTTGCGCGAGGCATCGCCTGCGCCACCCGAGGCGGAGCCGCCTTCGCTGGTGACGTCGGCGCCCGTCGCGACCGGCGCCGAACTCACCGGCAATTGCGCGAGATGATTGTGGGCGAGGATGAGATCGGTCAGCGCCGCGTAGGTGGCGGCATCGAGCCCGGCGGGTTTGGCCGGCGGCATCGTCGCCGTGATCAAATCACGCATGCGCGCCGCGCCCCTGGCCTGCCACTTTTGCGCAAAGGCGGTGCCAGATAACGGTGGTCCGAAAGCACCACCGAGATTGACGCCATGGCAGGCCGCGCAATGAGCGGTATAGGCGGTCTGGCCAGCGCCAGGTGGCGGTGCCTCGGCCGCCACCACGCTGTGCGCTTGCAGCGCCAACAGTGCGGCCATGCTCACCAACGCAGCTCTTCGGGCGCGCAGCGCCGGCGCGCTGCTCATGCCACCAGCCGCACGGGCAGCTTGGAAAAGCCCGACACATGGGTATTGGCAATGCGATGGGCCTGGCCGGCGATTTCCAGGCGCGGCAAGACCGGCAGCAAGGCCGTCAGGGCCGAGCGCAGTTCGGCACGGGCAAGATTGGTGCCGATGCAGAAGTGCGCGCCATATCCAAAGGCAATGTGATCGTTGGGCGTGCGCGCAATGTCGAACTTGTAGGGATCTTTGAACACCGCGTCATCGCGATTGGCCGACGGATAAAACACGCACACGGTGTCCCCCGCTTTAATACGCGTACCGCTGAGCTCAAAGTCTTCGGTACAGGTGCGCAGGAAGCACACCACCGGCGAGGTCCAGCGCAGGATCTCGTCCACTGCGCTGCCGATCAGGGACGGATCGGCGCACAGACGATCACGTTGCTCGGGATGCTCAAGCAAGGCCACCAGGCCACCGACGGTGGCGTTGCGCGTAGTGTCGTTGCCAGCTGCGATCAGCAGGAACAGATAACCAATCAACTGCTGATCGTTCATCGGTTTGCCCTGCACGCGGGCGTTGACCAGCTGGTTGATGAAGTCCGATGGCCCGCCGCCGGGCTTGCGATGTTCGTGGATGAGATTTTCGAGATACGCGCGGAATTCGTTGGCTTGACGCTCTGCGGCCTGCACGGTGGTTTCGCCGGGCAGCATGTGTTCCGGCTCGACCTCACCGATCACCGCGCTCGACCAGATCAGGATCTGCCGCCAGTCGTCGGGCGCCAGCCCCATGATTTCTCCGGTCGCTGCGAGCGGCAGTTTGCAGGCCAGTTCGCGCACAAAATCGACCGTGCCGCGCGCCGCGAGACTCGCCATCAACTCGTCCGTGAACTGCTGAGCCAAGGTGTCGAAATGGGCCGCCATGCTGCGCATACAGCCCTGGGTGAAAGCGCCGCTGGAGGCCTTACGCATCTGGCGATGGCGGGGGTCGTCCATGAACACCAGGTCCGGCGGCTCGTAGGGATCCCAACCGCGCGCAGTACCAAAAGCGTCGATACCGCCACGGCCCAGTTCCACTTCGTGCTTCAAGGTCAGGCGCAGGCGCGGACCGCCATTGATGAACACCCGCGGATGCCCCGAGATGGTCATCACATCGGCATGGCGAGTGACCGCCCAGAACGGCTCAACGTCGTGCCGTTCATACCAGTGGATGGGCGCCTCGCGGCGCAGCAGATCCCAGGCTTGCCAGGGAAAGCCGCGCTCGGCATAGAGGCTAGGGGTGTGAATATCGATGGTGTTCAGGTCCAAAGCCATGGGACAGATCCTCCCTTCATTCGACTGGGTTCAATGTTCGAAGGCGCGAGCGGAACAGGCGTCCGCTCGAGTCCCGCCGTCGGGACATGGGTAAAGCATGGACGATGGGGCTTTTGACTGGGCGTCGACCATCCCCTAAAGAGGTAGCCCCGACGTCAAGCGAGCTGTCGCCTTGAGTATTTGTACCTGTTCGTCGATGTCTGCAGCTGCAAAATCGTCGCCTGTCAGATCTGTGACAAGGAAAGCGCAGAGCACGCCGGTACGCTGCGGCGCGAACTGTGCCAACGTGAGCACATCGCCGCCGGCCAGCTTACGTTGCACTTGGACAACGGCCGGCCTTACTGAAGCGCGTCAGCACCTATCAGCCAGCCCCATAGTCGCTCGGCGACGCATCGTCCGCAAAATGCCGAGCGATCCGATACCGAACATCTATCCGCAACCGGACAGCGGCACCGCTTGCGTCGCCGTCAGTGTGCCGTTACCGAGCACGAAGTCGAAGCCGAAACCGAGGTGAGGATCGGCTGCGCCGAATTCGATCCCGACGCTGAAATCGAGGAGCTGGTTATCGCCCAAATCGAAGTTCGCCAGTTCTCCTATATCGAGCGGTTGATCGTCGAACGCCGTGAGCGCGGTCGCGAGGTCGAAAAACTCGCGCGTGGTCGTGTCTTGCTCGATGCGATAGGTGAACGACGGGCTTGCGGCTCTGACGTCCACCCGTCGGCGCCATGATTCTGTCCGCTCGCCGCTGCTGTCCTCTGGCTCGGCGACGGATCGGCAATCAGCTGCCACTGTCATCGCCTATCGCATTGAGTCGTAATGGATAAGCGTTCGGGCGTTTAATTTGTCATCAAGCTGGAATGTCACTAATAAAATTCGTACGGGCAAAAAATTAAATATTTAGATTTTCTTAAAATATTTATTTTCGTTCGGGAATTAAAAAACTCCTAACTCACGGTAGATGACTATGCCCAGCAATCTTAACTACCGTACGGTACTAACTGCTAATTTTCGCGAAACAATAGGAATAGGAGTTTAGTACTCGCATTAATCACGGCTATCGCCGAACCAAAGGCAGGGACTTGCTCCGTCGATGAGCGCGTTTGACGGCCTGCCCTCCCCGCCTTCGCCGAACTTGACCAGGCATCGACTGGCAGGGCGTCTGCCCGAGTCTGCCGACGAACCCGAACGGCGCGTTTGCGACATCCGTTGCAGTTTCACCATGGAACGTCCGGGTCGACACTCTGGCCCTCTGGTCCCGGCCAGCAGGACACGTTAACTTCACCGCACATCGATAGCGTGCAGGTGGGGCCCCGCCTTCGTTGGGGCGCATCAACTACGTCAAATTTAGACCAGGAGCCGAAATGAAAAACCGCATGACTCGTCTCGCCGCGCGCTGGATCCTGGGCTTGCTCGTTATTGGTATGAGTACTGTGGTGGCTTATGCCGCCCAGCATCCACTCGATCCCCTCGAAGACACCGAGATCCTGCAAGCGGCACAACTGCTGCTCGACGGCGGC
>JANMJF010000798.1:0-4235 GCA_031371245.1 Pseudomonadota bacterium
ACCTCGTCGAATTGCTTGAGACTTTCGACAGCGGTGCGGCTGAGGAGGCGGTAATCGGCGTGGTCGTAGACCGTTTCGGCGCCGAGGAAGGACATCACGCGGTAGAAGCTTTGCGCGCTCATGCGTTTGAAGGCGGTATCGGTGGTGCGAGCGTTGCGCACCCCATATACCACTTGGTTGCCATCGTGATAGGCGTCGACCATGCGCTCTATGGCACCGAGGTCGTCTTGCAAATCAGCGTCCAGACTGATCAGGGCGTCGCCGGCAGCGCCGAACAGTCCCGCCAGCAAGGCATTCTGATGGCCGCGATTGCGGCTCAGCTTGATGCCCTTGACGAAAGCGCTGTGCTTGCTGCCGGCGACAATCTGCTGCCAGGTCTGATCGCGACTGCCATCGTCGACGAAATAGACGCGGCTATCGGCGGAAATTTTCTGTTTGGCGACCAGCGCCTCGAGCACCTTGCACAATTGCCGGATGGTTTCAGGCAAGACCTCTTGTTCGTTGTAACAGGGAACGACCAGACCCAGAATCATATACGTGCTCCTCGTCAATGCCTGTGGTCAAGCCAGGTTTAGTGCCCTGCTCGTGCGAGCAGATACAAGCCCAGCAGCACCAAGGCAATGCCGGTCATCGCCTGCAGTTGCAGGCGTTCATCGAGAATAGTGACGGCGCCGATATAGACCAAGGCGAAAGTCAGCGCCGTGAAGGCGTAAACATCGACCAGCTTTTCCCGTGACAACACGAAAATCCAGATCAGGGTGCCGCCGCCATAGAGTGCGACCCCACTCAGGATGGACACGTTGAACAGCGCCGCGATGCTGGTCTTGTCGCGAGCGCCGAGACGAAACAGGATCTGGCCGACGGCGGCCATCAACGCCGCCACGCTAAGCAAAGAAACTGACAGACGGTTCATGGGCGACGGCTGTCGCGCCATGGCTGCTCGCCGGGTCGAGGATTGTGTCGCAAGGCGGTGGCGCAGTGCTTTTTGGCAATCGCCAGCGCGGTGGCGCCGCTGGGCGGCAGCAGCGAGATGAGCTTGCAGCGCAGCCTGTAATGCAGAGGTGCGACGTCGGCAAGCGCCTGCCCATCGGGCACCAGGGTTGCGGTCAACGGCGACGGCAGTGCCGGGATGGTCGATGCCTTTACGTACAATAGCGTGTTATAGCGATACCAGGCTTCGACTTCGCGATTGGTCGCGATGAAGGGCCGCAGGAAATCGGCGGGCAGGTAGTCGTAACGGCGGAATTTGGCGCGCCAGTATTCGTAATGCTGCTCATTGATATGATTTTCGCCACCTTGGCCTGGTACAGCCGCAGAGAACATCACCATATCGGCGTGGTCGACCAGGGTCTTGACGAAGGTGTCGGCGGCGGCCTCGGGCAAATGCTCGGCGACCTCCAGGCTTTGGCAGAGATCGAAGCGCCGTTCGCAGCCCAGCGCTTGGGTCAAATCCCAGGGCTTGAATGCGGTTTTGTCGATCAGCAACGCATCGCGATTGACATAATCACCATCGACACCCAGCACGGCGGCGGAGACCAGCCGCTGCCACACCGAGAGCCAGGCGCCCTGCCCGCAGCCGAAGTCGACGACACTCGTGATGCGCAGTGCCTGTAATAACCTGCCGAGGATGATCTCCGCAGAACGGATTGCGCCGCGGTTGATGTACTCATAAAAAGTGGCATCGTAGCTGTAATTCATGCGGGACTCCTGGTGCCTGGCGAGCGCGGGTCGGCGTGGCCGCAGCGGCTGAGCTCGAATTGCCGCATGCCTAACAGTGTTAGGGGTAGCGGCCGCTCTGGCAATAAATTCGTAAATGATCGGTACGGCGCTCTGGCTAGCCCCGTCACCCACACACGGCGGGTTCGAGGTGTCATCGACGCGACACGCTTCACTGGGTGCCAAATTCGCCGATACTGCCGAGCAGTATCATCAGCCACATCTTATGCACTCGATGCCCATCAGCCATGATCGATAATCAGGCGTCGTCCGCCCCGCCCCGCCGGCTGCTGGCGCTGGCCGCCGTGGTGTACACCACGTTTGTCATTTACGGCAGTTTGGTACCGCTCGAATTTCGAGCCTTGCCGTGGGACACCGCGTTGGCAAGATTCGCCGCGATGCCGGTTCTGCCGCTCGCCATCGGCTCACGGGCCGACTGGGTAGCCAATCTGCTGTTGTTCATGCCACTGACTTATCTGTGGATGGGCACGCTGTCGTGTGGCGGCAGCCGCGCGGCACGGGTGCTGGCCACCGCGCTGTTGATTCCGCTCGCTACGGCCTTGAGCGTGGCGATTGAATTCACGCAGATGTATTTTCCCCCGCGCACGGCCTCACAGAACGACATCATGGCCGAAACGCTCGGCGCACTCGTTGGCGTCGGCTGGTGGTGGCTAACGGCAAGCCGCTTCGTGGTCTGGTTGCAATCCTGGCAACGCGCCCTGTCCCATACCGAAATGGCTGAACGCCTGGCCTGGGCTTATCTGGCCGGCTTGGTGATTTACAATATCTTGCCGCTCGATCTGACTATTAACCCTGTCGATCTCTTTCACAAATGGCGCGAGGGCAGGCTCAATCTCATGCCCTTTGCGCGTCTGCCGCAAGGCGCCGGCGCGGCATGGTATGAAGTGCTCAGCGACGCCGTGATCTGGTCACCGCTGGCGCTGCTCTGGCGGCTGGCCGGCACACGCAGTGCCTGGCAAATCTGGCGTTTGAGCGTGCTCACGGCCGTCGGCCTGGAAGCCATACAGATCTTCGTCTACTCCCGCTTCGGCGATGTCACCGACGTTTGTACTGCGGCCATCGGCGCAGCGCTCGGCCTGTGGGTCGGCGGGCGTGTCGCCCGTCGCGTGGCGCCTGCCAGTGCGCCGCCAGCGTCGGCGGATTGGTTGTCGTTCGGGTTGATGCTGGCGTGGGTGGCCGTGGTGCTGATGGTGTTCTGGTTCCCCTTCGACTTCCGTACCGATGGTGCGTTTATTAAGAGCCGCCTCGGCTTTGTGTATCACGTACCCTTCGAAACCTACTACATCGGCTCGGAGTTTCGCGCCATCACCGAGGTGCTGCACAAAGTCTTGTTCTTTGCGCCGCTGGGCGGTTTGCTGGCCTGGGCGGTAGCGCGGGTGGCGTGGCGCTGGCGCAGCTGGTTGTTCGCCGTCGCGATGTTGGTCTTGATAACGCTGCCGGCGGTGGTCGAACTGGGGCAAGTGATGCTGCCGGAGAAAGTACCGGACACCGTCGACGCACTGCTCGGCTGGCTGGGTGGTCTCATGGGCTATGGCCTGGCACGTCGCGTGTTGCGGACACAGTGGCCGTTGTCCCATGAGCCGCGCGTGGCTCATGCCCACCACTATCACCGTGAGAAATTTCGCGAGCCGTCCACTGCGGTGGGCTTTTTCTGGCAACCACTATTGGTGATGGGGAGCGTGAGTGTTCTGTTCGTGGCGGCGGCGCATATACCTCAGCTGCCGTACAACGTGCGTGAGTTGCTGCCGCCGCAAACCGTCTGGCGGTCGGCATGCTTGCTGGCGCTGGCGTATTACTGGTGCGCGGCATGGCCGCTATGGCTGGCGCGCAGGCGGGCGCCGGGCCTGTCGCGGCCCGCGCAACTGATGCTCGGGCTCGCACTGTACGGCGCGCTGCTCTTTGGCTTGTTGTATGGCGCGGTGCCGGAGGAAAGTCTGCACGATCTGGTCGGCTTCCCACTGCTGCATTGGCCCAGCCAGTGGGAAGTAGGCTTGCGCTGGACGGGTTTGGCAGCCGTGCCCGGTGCGCTGCTGTATCTGGCGGCGCAGACCGTGCGTCGCTGGCGCGGGACACGCCTGGGCGCACTGCACTACGGGTCGGTACTACCCGTATTGCTGCTCGGCTATTGGGTCATCGTTGTGCAAGCTGCGACTGATAACCTCACCGAACTGATGGCGGCGCCGCCACCCTTGGCGTTCGCTGCGCTATGCACGTGGCTCTATGTACTTTTTCTCGGCGCCACCTTGCTGGCCTCACCGCTGCCGGCGAGGTGGCGTCTGACACGCTGGCTCGGCGTTGTCGTTTCCTTACCGATGGCAGCGGCATTTCTGCAGCTCGGACTGGCCAGCGAAATCGATAAGTATGGCCAGCAGTTCGCCGCTATCCAGTTCCTGCTCAGCACCGATCGTCAGCACTACGCATCGCTCGCGGTCTGTTGGCAGCGTTATGCCGTGCTCCACGTGCTGGTGATGGTCGCGATCGCAGTGGTGCAAGGCCCC
>JANMJF010000037.1:0-4549 GCA_031371245.1 Pseudomonadota bacterium
CCCAGATAGACGATGGTCAGCATCATGAAAATGTAGGCCTGTAGCGTAATGACCAGAATGTGGAAAATCGCCCACGGTACCGACACTGCCCACTGCAACCAGAATGGGATCAGGGCCGTGATGAGCACGAACACCAGTTCACCGGCGAACATATTGCCGAACAGTCGCAAAGACAGCGACAGCGGCTTGGCGATAAAGGACACCAGTTCGAGCGGCAGATTGAACGGCACCATCCACTTACCAAAAGGGTGGAACAGGAACTCACCGGCGAAGCCGCCGATGCCCTTGACCTTGATGCCGTAGAAAATCATCAGCAGGAAAACCGACAGAGACATGCCGAAGGTGGCATTGACGTCCGTCGTCGGCACCATCTTCATATGGCTCAGACCAGCCATTGCAGACAGGCGGGGCACCACGTCAACGGGCACCAGATCCATGAGGTTCATCATGAAGATCCAGACAAAAATGGTCAGTGCCAAGGGCGCAATCAGTGCGTTGCGGCCATGAAACGCATCTTTAACGCTGCCGGCTACCATCTCCACGACCATCTCGATCACGAGTTGCAGGCGCGACGGTTTATCGACCGAGACGTTCGCCGCGACTTTGCGGAAGAAGTAGCAAAACAGGAAACCGCACAGCAGACCCCAGACCATGGTGTCGACATTGATCGCCATGAAGCCCATGGCCTTGGCGTCGGCCGCATGCTCGGCAAAGCCCAGGGTGCCATCGGGCAGTCGCCCGTAGGTCAGATTCTGAATGTGGTGACCGATGTATTCGGCCGGTGATCCCGATGACATTGACGCTATCCGAATTTCTTGTTATCGCCCTTACCGAGAGGAACCCGCACCTGGCGTCGGCGACTGGGGCTGTTCACTGACATCAATGAACAGCAGCGCCAGCCCATTGGTCGCGACCATTGCGAGATAACTCGCAACCATGACCAGAAACACGACATCCAGGAGCCTAATCGCAATCACGAACAACGCGACAGTGAAGGCGATTTTGAGGAGTTCCCCCGTATAAATTCCACGCAACGACTCGCTCGGCGTTGCGCCAGGTTTACGCCACGTCAGTCGCGCGGCCAGAAAATAGTTGGGCGCGATCGCAATAAACGCGCCGACCATGGCCGAATAGGCCGCAGCCAAACCAGGCCACAGCGCAAGCACGAGCGTCAGCGCCAAGGCCGCCAATAATTGCCCGACAAGCAGCTTATTCATGGCGTGCCGCGCACGCTCGCGCAACGAGCCACGCGCTTGATCTCGAGGGCGCTGACTAGTGAGCACACGATCTTCTGCCGGCGTAAACCGGGCGAGTTTAGCCGCTCATGCCGCAGCGCGGCAAGCCTGGTTTGCGAAAAGTTTTCTATTTGATGTGCGCGAGGATGCCGTCGAGTTCGTCGAGCGACCCATAGTGTATGACTAAGGTGCCCTTGCCGCCCCTCGCGGGGCGGATCGCAACGTCCGCGCCGAGTCGCTCCGAGAGCGATTGTTCGAGTTGCCGGACATTCGGGTCGAGCTCGCGTTTGGCCGTCGGCGGCTTGTCGCCCTGCTCACCTTTCAAGCGCCGCACCAGGGCTTCAGCCTCGCGTACGGAGAGGCCCGCCGTCGCGATTTTGCGCCCGGCGTCCACCTGTGTTGCCCCGGCCAGGCCGAGCAAGGCGCGCGCGTGACCCATTTCCAGATCGCCGCGCTCCAGCATCTCGCGGCAGGGTGCCTCCAGTTCCAGCAGCCGCAGCAAGTTGCTGACTGCCGCGCGCGAACGGCCGATGGCTTCCGCGACGTCCTGATGGGTCATGCTGAATTCGCGAATAAGACGTTCTAGCGCCAGCGCTTCCTCGAGCGGATTCAATTGCTCACGCTGGATGTTTTCGATGAGCGCAATGCTCATCGCCTGCGCGTCAGGCACGCGTTTGATGATGGCTGGAATGGTGCCGAGACCGGCCAACTGCGTGGCCCGCCAGCGCCGTTCGCCGGCAATTAATTCGTAGCGTCCGCCGTCACCAATGGGGCGGATCACGACCGGTTGCACCACACCCTGCGCTTTGATCGAGTCGGCCAGGTCTTGCAGGCTTTCGATTTTGATGTCGAGGCGCGGCTGGTACTGGCCGCGCTGAATCAAGTCGACCGGCACCATTTTTAATTGATCGCCGTTCGACTCTTCGATAGCAACCTGGTCGGCGCCCAGCCCCAGTAATGCGTCGAGACCGCGTCCGAGTCCACGTTTCTTGATGGTCATGGCCGCCCTGTACCCCTGTTCTACGCGGCTCAAGCCGCGCTCGCCTCTTCGCGGCGCAGCATCTCGCCGGCCAGCGCCAGATAGGCTAGCGCGCCGCTCGAGGATTTATCGTAAATCAACGCCGGCAAGCCGTGGCTGGGTGCCTCGGCCAGGCGTACGTTGCGTGGAATGATGGTGCGATAGACCTTGTCGCCGAAATGCTCAAGCAGCTGGCGAGAGACGTCGTTGGAGAGGTTGTTGCGCGGGTCGAACATGGTGCGCAACAAGCCTTCGACCTTGAGCGTTGGATTCAGGAATCGACGTATCTTTTCGATGGTATCGAGCAGCGCCGACAGGCCCTCCAGCGCGAAATACTCGCATTGGGTCGGGATCACCACCGCGTCGGCGGCGACCAAGGCGTTGACGGTCAGCATGTTCAACGACGGTGGACAGTCGATGACGACATAGGTGTAGCGTTCGCGCACGCTTGTCAGCGCCTGGCGCAGGCGCAGCTCGCGCCCCAGCTCCTCCAGCAACCCCACTTCCGCGCCGGTCAGATCACCGTTGCCCGGCAACAGGTGATAGCCCGCCGCTACCTCGGTCACCAGCGCATCTTCGATGCTGCTGTCGCCCATCAGGACATCGTAACTGGAGCGGAACAACTTGCGCTTGTCGACGCCGCTGCCCATGGTCGCGTTGCCCTGCGGATCTATATCGATAAGCAAGGTCGGGCGCTTGATGGCCGCCAGCGAGGCCGCCAGATTGATACTGGTGGTGGTTTTGCCGACGCCGCCTTTCTGATTGGCAATGGCGAGAACGCGTGACATCGCTACGGCAACCCGTTGGCTATGAGGGCAAGATGCATGGGTGAAACCTGGGGCACGAGCGGCGCGGATTATGGCACAAAGCCGCCAGCCGCCGTGCCGGCCTCGACAACCACCAGTTGGCGCTCGACATAACCCGGCACAACGAGCGCGATACGGCGCAAGGCCGTGGCCGGCAGTCCACAGTCGGCCAGCTCGGCCGGCTCCAGATGGCCCTTCATGGCGAGCAGCCGGGTGTGCACGCCGAGCAGTGCGCGGCTGGCCGCGATGAACTCCGACAAGGCGCCGAAAGCGCGCGCCAGCACGGTGTCGTAAGCCTGCAACGGATGATGATCTTGAACTCGCGCGCGTATCACTTCGACGTTGTCGAGGCCGAGTTCGATACGCACCTGGGTGAGGAAACGAGCGCGCTTGGCGCGTGGCTCAAGCAGGGTCACTGACAGCGCCGGCAGGACAATCGCCAGCACCACACCCGGCAAGCCATTGCCACTGCCGACATCCAACAGTCGCCCGCTGCCGGCATGGGGCACAACCGCCAGGCAGTCGACCACCTGTTCGCGCGCGAAAGCCAGAGCGCTGCTCGCGCCGGTCAGGTTGGCGATACGCGCCCAACTCATAGTCATGGCAACGTAGCGCGCAAGCTGTTCGAGCTGTGTTTCAGACACACTGAAGCCGTAGGCCTGCGCCGCGCCGCCAAGCAGGGCGCAAATCTCACTCATGCTGGACACTGCGTGTGCTCAGGCCGAGCGCGCGGGGCGCGGGCCGGACTTTTTAAGATGCACCAGTAACAGCGATATCGCGGCCGGCGTGACACCAGCGATGCGCGCCGCCTGACCAACCGTGACCGGCCGGTGCTGGCTCAGTTTCTGGCGCACTTCGCTGGACAGCCCACGCACCGATTCATAGTCGAGGGTGCTCGGAATCACGGCATCCTCCTGCTCACGATGACGGAGGACCTCGGCCTGCTGGCGGTCGATATAACCACGGTAGCGCGCGCTGATCTCGATCTGGGCGATGACTTCCTGGTCGTCTAGCCCGGGACCGACACCCGGCAGCTGCATGAGCGTCGTGTAATCAAGCTCTGGACGACGCAGCAGGTCAGACAAACACTGATCCTTGCGCAAGGGCTGGCCCAGCACGGCGGTGGCCAGCGCGGCTGGCATGCGATCGGGTGACAACCAGATGCCGTCCAGACGCGCCTGCTCGCGCACCACTGCTTCGCGCTTGGCTTCGAAACGCCGCCAGCGCGCATCGTCGACCAGGCCCAGTTCGCGGGCGATTGGAGTCAATCGCAGATCGGCATTGTCTTCGCGCAGCATCAAACGGTATTCGGCGCGGCTGGTGAACATGCGATAGGGTTCGCCGGTGCCGCGCGTGACGAGGTCATCGACCATCACGCCGAGATAGGCCTCATCGCGCCGCGGATACCAGGGCTCGAGCTCGCGCGCCCGGCGCGCGGCATTGATGCCGGCCAGCAGGCCTTGCGCAGCAGCCTCCTCGTAGCCGGTCGT
>JANMJF010000060.1:0-2679 GCA_031371245.1 Pseudomonadota bacterium
GCCGCCGGTCAGGCGGATCTTGTGCACCCCGAGTTCGGCGAAGGCGCGCCCGACCACGGCCAGTTCTTCGAGAGTTAGAATTCTTGCGCGCGGCAGAAACTCCATCTTCTCGTCCATGCAGTACACACAGCGGAAGTCACAACGATCGGTGACCGAGATGCGCACGTAATCGACCACGCGGCCGAAACGGTCGATGAGCTGGGTTGGAAACTGCATGGGACTGTTCATCGGGATGTCGTTGTTAGCTTCATTCTGATTTGATTGTAGCATGGGGTTTCGCGCCGAATTCCCGCAATATCCTTAGGATTTCAGACTGTCTGCCGACGCTGCTAGGCAGGCACCTATACAATGCCGATCCATGAGCGGCAAGCCACACTATCTCCTCCTGAACAGTGCGCAGCGGCGATGAGCAGCGCTTTGCTCAATCGTCGTGTGGCGAGCGTCGCGTTACTCGGTTTCTCCTCCGGCTTGCCGCTCGCGCTGAGCGCCGGCACGCTGCAGGCCTGGCTCACGGTGCAGGGTGTCGAGGTCAAACAGATCGGACTGTTCTCGCTGGTTGGTTTGCCCTATGTGTTGAAGTTCCTGTGGGCCCCTTTGCTCGACCGCTACCAGCCGGGCTGGCCCGGTCGGCGACGGGACTGGATGCTGTTGACTCAGGTAATGCTGGCGTTGTTGCTGTTCGCCGCCGGCGCGGCCAACCTCGCCGCCGGTGCCTTGCCGGTGCTGGCCTTGGTCGCCGTCGCCATCGCGACCGTGTCGGCCACCCAGGATGTCGCTATCGATGCCTATCGCGCCGAGGTCTTGCAGGATCGCGAGCGGGGTTTTGGTGCGGGTGCGGCGGTCACCGGCTATCGCATCGGCATGTTGGTGGCGGGCGCCGGTGCCCTGTTGGTCGCTGATCAAATCGGCTTTGCGCAGGTTTATCAATGGCTGGCCGTGCTGCTGCTGGTGGGCGCTGCTGCCAGCGTGTTCGGTCCCGAGCTGGCGCGTGACGTGCCTGCGCCGGGCAATCTCGCGGCGGCTGTGATCGAGCCGCTGCGCGAGTATTTCCGTCGCGAGGCGGCAGTGCCGCTGCTGGTGCTGATTTTCCTCTATAAGCTCGGCGATGCCTTCGCCGGTGGGCTGACGACCAATTTCCTGCTCGATGCGCTGGGCTTCACGCTGACCGACGTTGGCGCGATCTACAAGGGCCTGGGGCTGGTGGCCTCGATCGCCGGCGCGCTCTACGGCGGTGGCATGATGGTGCGCTTGGGGCTGTATCGCGCGCTCATGCTGTTTGCCTGGCTGCAGGCTTTCACGAATCTCGGCTTCGCATTGCTGGCGATGACAGGCAAGTCTTATGCGGCGATGGTGGTGGTGGTGGGGCTGGAGAATCTCGCCGGCGGCATGGGCACGGCGGCCTATCTCGCATTGCTCATGGCGATCTGCGACCGCCGCTACACAGCCACGCAGTTTGCGCTGTTGAGCGCAGTCGCGAGTCTCGGCCGCGTGTTCGCCGGCCCGCCGGCCGGCTATATGGTGGAAACGGCTGGCTGGCCAATGTTCTTCGTCATGACTTTTGTACTGGCGCTGCCGGCCATTGTCATTCTTAAGCGCAGGCGGGCCTTGGTCGAGGGTTTGGATCAGCACGCACAGCCGTGATCAAGATGCGCTGAGGCCGAATGCCGCTGGCACACGGCCTATCGCGTTGTTGTCCGATAGCCATGGGCAGCTTGTGGTGCGGCCCATGGCGTCGATTTAACGCTCGCGCGAACCGCGACTGCGGTCGTCGTCACCCCCGCGGCGGGTGGCAGTTGGGGCGTCGCTGGTACGCGAACTCGCGGCCGGTGCGCGCGGCTCTGGCCGGCTCGGTGCCATGCGTGGTTCAGGACGACTCGGCGCGACGCGGGACTCGGGGCGGCTGGGCGCCATCTGCGCGTTGTTACGTCCCTCGTCCATATTGCGCATGCTGCGCACCGGCGCGGGCTGCGCGGGCAGGTTACGCGGCATGCTTATCGCTTCACGCTCCATGCGCTGGGGCGGCGGCATGCTCATGCGTGACGACGGAGCCGCAGGCATTGGCACAAACTCACGGCGCTCGCCTTGAGTGTTGTCGTGACGACGGATGTTCATTGGCGCCGAGCTGCTGGGTGTTTCGAGCCGGGGTGGCGGCGAGAAATTGCGCGCGCGCTCGAAACTCTGTGCTTCATTCGGGGCCTGGGCGGGCACCACGGTCTCGCCCCGGCGCACGCTGCTTTCGCCACCCGGCGGCTGCATAGCGCGCGGACTGCCGTCGCGGATGGTACGGGTCGGCGAGGCCAACTCGGGCGCCGGTGGTGGCGTCAATCTGTCGCCGTCCCGGCCATCGCCCGCGCCGCCGACGGCGATCGGGTGCGGACCTTTGCCACCGCGCGGTTGCCAATCGTGTTCGCGCGGGCGCTTGCCGCCGCCGTGGCGACCGTCTCGGTCATCGCGGTCGTCATCACCCCAGCTCGGACCATCGTGGTCGTCCCAACCATGGTGGCTGCGGCGAAAGAAGTAGCCGTTGTGGGGATGATCGAAGCGCGGGTCGTCGTAATAATCGTAATCGTGCATCCGCACGCTGTTGCTACCCCAGCCGATGGTGAACATCGTGCTCACACCCCAGAAATTGCTGAAGCCCGACGGATAGCCCGAAGCGTAGTTGTAGTAATACACCGG
>JANMJF010000090.1:0-3859 GCA_031371245.1 Pseudomonadota bacterium
CACGCGGCGGGTGATGGCGCGCGCGCTGTCGCCGCAGGCGATACGCGCACTGCAACCAAAGTTCGAACAGGTCGCGGCGCGGTTGGTGGACGAGGTGCTTGCGATGGGCGAGATCGAGGGTGTGAGCGCGCTGGCGGCGGCTTTCCCGCTCGAAGTATTTGGCGACGCAGTGGGTGTGGCGCGCGAACAGCGCGAGCAGCTGCTGTTGTACGGCAATATGGTGTTCGATGCGCTGGGGCCGGACAACGCCGCACGCCGCGCATCATTAGCCCATGCCGCCGAGGTCGTACCGTGGATTACCGCACGCTGCGCGCGCGATGAATTGCGTGACGACGGTTTAGGCGCCGCCATCTATGCCGCCGCCGAGGTCGGCGATGTCAGTCGCGATGAGGCGTCGTTGTTGGTGCGCTCACTGCTCTCGGCCGGCATCGACACCACCGTCGCGACGCTCGCCAATCTGCTGTGCTGCTGTGCCGAATATCCCCACCAGTGGGCCAAGCTGCGCGCTGATCCGGCCCTGATACCCGCCACCATCGACGAAGTACTGCGTTATGCCTCGCCGGTGCACACCTTCTGCCGCACCAGTACTGAAGCCGTGCCGTTTGGTGCAGCCACCCTGCCGGCCGACACTAAGCTGTTGTGCGTGATGGGCGCGGCCAATCATGATCCAGCGCGCTGGACCGACCCCGAGCGTTTTGACATCACGCGCCCGTCACGGCCCCACGTGGCCTTTGGCAGCGGCATCCACGTCTGCGTCGGCCAGCACCTCGCGCGTCAGGAAATCACCGCGCTGTTGGGCGCGTTGGTGGCGCGCGTGGCGCACATCGAGCCGGCCGGCACACCGCAGTGGCGCGCCGGAAATGCCGTGCGCACCTTGGCGCGTCTGCCGTTACGCTTGCACGCGGCCTGATTGCTGCTCTTAAGTCTGAAGACCTAGACCTGCTCTTGCACTTCCTGCTCAGGATTTTCGATCTCATCTGACAGGTACGCCGTCCGCGATGCCCTATAGAGCGGCCGTTCGTATATCGCCGGGCTAGTCCCGGTTCGACCCCATTCGGACTGCCATATTCGAACCTTGAGTTGCACCGAACCGGATTTTAGGAGCCAAGCCAATCCGTCATAAAAACGAAATCGCCCGAAGGCGATTCGCATGCGTCAGGAGCGCTTATTTCAGGCAGCGCGGCGACGCGCAAAACCTAAACCGCCTAACGCTGTGCCGAGCAACCAGATTGCGGCCGGAATAGGAACGGCGGTAATGGAGACGCCGTCCAGACCCACATCAAACGCCTGATTCACAACTGAGAACTGCAGCGTTGCGGACGTGGCAGTTGGGACGAAGTGATACTGGTTAACACCCCAATTCTGCCAAAATAAAGTATTCGTCGGTAAACTTGTAAAGGTCTGCGGAGCACTATCAGAACCATCAGTAAACCCAACGGTAATGTCCTGTGTAGCGGTCTCGCCTTCTGCCGCGAGCAAAAAGCTAACCGTATAGGTTTGGCCAATAGTCAGCCCGGCTATAGTCTGGGACCATGCAGCAGTTCCGGTCGGGCCAAATCCCCCGCCGAGCGTGACGAATTGATTTCCGTCGCCGGCTAAGGCTGTGTTAGTACCGCCGCAGCATTGGGGGCCTGAGCGCGCAATCAGAAGATCGCCCGCGGACCCAGTGTGCGTCCACCCCGGAATATCCGCAGGATTGGAACTGAATTGTGCATTGATTTGGACGTCTTCGAAGCTGCCATTTTGGACCAAGCTAGCTTGAGCACTAGTGGCCAAAAACACGGCCAACGTTATTCCGAACAGTTGCGATGTTCGCGGCAGGATGATGATCATCGGTCTTCTCCATAATTTGAGGGTCGACTACTACGCTCCATCACTAGGCTGTATTCGTCTGCCTAGCGGTTCACAGTTAGTCGAACCGCAACAATCATTAACAAGTCGGCCCTCAGCCACTTCCCATCACAATCGTCCGTTCTCTAGCATCCCCGGCAGCCCCGATAGAACTGGGTGGTAACTGCGGATGGCCCGACTGAGACAGTCGCGCTGGTTCGACAAGCGACCGCCACCCTCCAGATACCGGTCGTTCGACGGCCGACATTGCTTCCTGACCAAGTCTCAAACTACACGTTAAGCCATAGCTTTGACATCACGCGCCCGTCACGGCCCCACGTGGCCTTTGGCAGCGGCATCTACGTCTGCGTCGGCCAGCACCTCGCGCGTCAGGAAATCACCGCGCTGTTGGGCGCGCTGGTGGCGCGCGTGGCGCACATCGAAGCGGCCGGCACACTGCAGTGGCGCGCCGGCAATGCTGTGCGCACCTTGGCGCGTCTGCCGTTACGCTTGCACGCGGCCTGAGGGCGGCTCTTAAGTTCCGCCAGCATCACAGCCCAAGTAACCTGACCCCGAGCACACTTGCCGCGCTACGCAGCTCTTGATCGAGCGTGGCGAGCGGTAAACTCAGGCGTTGGGCAAGTTCGAGATAGGTAGCGTCATACACTGTGAGCTTAAAGCGCTCTGCCAACTGCAACGTAGTCGTCCACGCATGCAGATCAGTTTCGAGGTCGATAGTCACCATGAGGGCGCGTAGATCAGCCAATGACCCATCACGAAATTCGGTAGCTATTCGCTTCCTGCGTATGGCCGATTGCAGTGCGTTAGCGACTTCCAATCGCCACAGTGACGGCGCGATAGCCCCGTAGTCGGCAACGTCGCGTAGAACTGCATCCGCAGCACTGGAGCGCTCGTCTTCGAAGAACCACGCCAGCGTGATCGAACTATCGATCACCAGGCTCACGGCCGACCTTCGTCAACCAAATCCTTAATCCTGAGATCGCCGAGAGTGGCTCCGACACTGCGGGCACGAATGCTGGCGGCAGCGTGCTTGGCCTTGGTCCGATCACTCGGTGCTGCGGCGGGCACCAAACGCGCGACGGCTTTGCCGTGTCGTGTGATAAGGACCTCCTCTCCGTTGGCGACCCAATCGAGTAAGGTGCCGAGCTTATTTTTCGCCTCGAAAGCGCCGATCTCGCGCATGATACGAACCTTGTAATTTTAAGCTGGCTTACAGTCTAGCTTAAATTTTGCGATCCGAGGGTGCCGAGCCTGCATGTCGACCAGGGTTGCCTGGGTGCCCTCGATCTCAGCGGGCAGACGCGAGTAACGAGAATTCACAATTGGACGCGGCTCAGGCCCAAGAATTCTTGCTCACTATCCCTCCAGCAGTCAGCGCGTCCAGCACCTGCGCTTGTCGCTTCAAGACCTGCTTCAGGTGACCCGTCACGCCGAGGCTAACGCCCGCCTGAGCGTGGGTCTAGAAAGCGTGTGACGTTTGTGGCGGCAATCGAGCTGACGGACTCGTCTTGCTGGCGCTGAGACGTTATCTTGGCCGCCTCGCCGCGTGCGGCCTCCGCCCTCGCATCACCTTCTCATCGATGGATAGCGCTGCCCGATGAATTTTCGACTTGCCCATTGGATCATGCAGCGCCGTGGCGCGGTGACTATCGCCTTCCTCGTCCTCACCTTGGTTTTCATGGGTGGCTTGCCGCGCGTACAGATCCGCACTGTGTTCAAGGACCTGCTACCGCGCGACGATCCTTTCGTCAAACTCTATCTGGCGCACCCGCGATTCGGCAATCCGATGACCATGTCGCTGATGGTCAAACGCAAACACGGCGACATCTACCACGCCGAAACCTTGCGTAAGGTTTGGAACCTGACACGCGACATCGACCGCGCACCGGGCATAGACCACGACCAGATCATCTCGATCGCGACCGAAAAATTGCGCTACGCCGAGGCCACCGCCGACGGCGTGGATACCCAGCCCGTGATGGACAACTTTGTGCCGCGCACCGCTGCT
>JANMJF010000132.1:0-2803 GCA_031371245.1 Pseudomonadota bacterium
GCCGAAGAGAATCTTGTCGCCGACCTTGAGGTCGACTTTGCGAACCGTGCCGTTCTCAAGAATCTTGCCGTTGCCAATCGCGATCACTTCACCCTTGACCGGCTTTTCTGCGGCCGAATCGGGGATGACGATGCCACCGGGACTGGTTTTATCTTCTTCGGTGCGCTTGATGATGACGCGGTCCTGCAGGGGGCGAATTTTCATTCTGTAGTTTCTCCTCAAACGCTGGCGGGCGGTTTGGTGTTATTGGTGCATTTCAGCCAGTGGTCGACCTACCCTGTTGGGGGCCGCCGGCCGGCTTGGCGGTAATATAGGGGCGAGTTCCGGAATCACAAGTGCTACGTGCTCTAGGAGACGGTTTATTTGCGTGAGGCCTGCGTTGCGGCCCCGTGAAGGCGCCGCCGGCGGCTGCCGGCGGCGCCCTTGTCAGCCCAGCACCTCGGCGTAACTCGCCTCGCTGAAGCCCACCACGACCGTCTTGCCACTGACAAAAGTCGGTGCGCGCAGATTGCCGGTGGGGCCGAGCATGGCCGCAATGACCTCGCCGTCCGGTTTGCCACCTGGCTTGAAAGTCTGCACCAGCTTGCCCTTGGCGACGATTACCGTGGTTGCAGCAGCGGCCAGTGCCCGCGCCTCATCCGCACCCAGCTTGCGCGAAGCCGGCACGGATTCTTTGGGCGTGATCCCGCGTGCGTCCAAGACCTTGGACGCTCTGTCACAGCTGGTTCAGCCCTTGCGGAAGTAATACCAGTTGATCTGTTTGCTCATAATCGTTGCCTCGCCAGGTTTAATTTTCGGAATCGCGATGGTGAAACACCACGAATCCAGGCGCAAGTTGTCTTAAGCCCCCTGTCGCGTGGCATCGGCGCTGGGGTGAGGCTGCGAATGTTGCGCAGACACCGTCTTATTGCACCGTCGGTGGCACCCTTCAGCAGGTAGGTGAGCTACCGCACCAAGCGCGCGATCAGGCAAGCGTAGGGTAGCTACCGAGCGAGGCGGCATATGGCTACCGACAAAATAGATTTCCTGGAAAAGAACTTTCCCATCGTCTGTGTCGGCGGCTCAGCCGGCGGCCTCGACGCCTATATCCGACTTTTGCAAAATCTTACTGCTGACATGGGCGTGGCGATTGTTATCGTCAATCACATCACGACCATGCCCACCCATCTCCACGAAGTGCTGCCCCGTTTCACCACCATGCCGGTGGAGCTGATCTCGGATTGTTTGTTGATAGAACGCAACCGGGTCTACATCATTCCGGAAAATCGCGATCTGCATGTCGAAGATGGCGTGTTCCGCCTGAAACCGATATCAAAACCCCGCGGCTGGCCGGATGTCATCACGGTTTTCCTGCGTTCACTTACGCGTTACTGGAACGGCAAACTGGTGGCCGTGATTGTCTCCGGCTACGACGGCGACGGCGCCGCTGCCCTGTGCGGCATCAAGGAGGTCGGTGGCATCACCATCGCGCAGAAGCTGAGTACAGCGCGTCAGCCGGACATGCCGGAAAGCGCAATCGACAGCGGCTGCATCGATTTAGTCCTGTCGCCCGAAGAAATCGGCCAGGAAATTATCCGGATCGCGCAACTTGAGGTGTAAGGGATCGCGATAAAAGGCAGCGCTCCCTGCCGCACCCAGCGGTGTCGCGACTTTCGATGAACGTAGCTCGCGTGCGCCGCTGTCAGCAGCGCGAGTGACTGCCGTTTTTCGACAATTGCAACGCCAAGTCCAGCGTCTCCATGATCTCGTTGATCCTGGCCGGTTTGGTCAGGTAACGGAAAAAGCCCGCCGCTAGCCCGCGCTCGATATCGCGGGGCATGGCGTTGGCACTGAGCGCAATCACGGGAATATGCGCGGTTGCCGGATCCTCAGCCAGTACTCTGCGCACCTCAAGGCCGCTGACACCTGGTAGATTGATATCCATCAGGATCACTGCCGGGTGCAGGGTGCGGGCTAGTTCAATGGCCTGCGTGCCGTCCATGGCGGTCACCAAGCGGAGATCGGTGCAGCGCGCAACCAGTGTCTCGATGAACATCACATTGGCGGCGTTGTCTTCGACATAGAGCAGGGTGTAAACCTGCGCTTCTCTCTGCGGTTTAACCTGCGCGGCGGTGGTGTCGGTCGTCACGGCGACAGGTAGCGATTCGGCGGCCAGGTCCAGTTCAACCCAGAACACGCTGCCCTCGCCGAGCGTGCTCTGCACGCCTATGACGCCGTTCATCAGCTCTATCAGCCGCTTGCTCACCACCAGGCCGATGCCGGTTCCTTCTTCATTGCCAGCCTCTTGGCCAAGGCGATTGAATGGTTCGAAAAGATGCGCGAGCTGGGCCGGTGCCAAGCCCATCCCGGTATCGCGCACGCTGATACGAACGCGCGCAGCAGGGTCCACGGTGCACGTCACGGTAACCGTGCCGCCCGCCTTGTTGTACTTGATCGCGTTGGACAGCAGGTTGAGGAGAACCTGTTTCATGCGGGTGTAATCGACGTTGATAAAAAGCGGCATGTCGGGCTCATAAAGCGCTACCGCGATACCTTTCTGCTGCGCCTGCACGTCCACCATGGCCGCGCTTTCGCGCAGCACTTCGGTGAGCGAAACCACGTCCATCGACAACGAAAGTTTGCCGGATTCGATAGTCGAGAGATCGAGAATTTCGTCGATCAACACCAGCAAGTACCAGCCGGCCTTGAGAATGTGCCCAAGACTGCGTTTCTGGGCGGGGCTTGGCGGCGGTGTGCCGGATTCCATCAGCTGAGCAAAACCGAGGACCGCGTTCAGCGGCGAGCGCAGTTCATGGCTCATGCT
>JANMJF010000138.1:0-3593 GCA_031371245.1 Pseudomonadota bacterium
CGGCGACTGGACAGAAGCCGCTCGCAAGTTTGAGATTCGATTCCGGACAGTGCACGACGGTGACGCCGCTGACGGCGAGCAGATCGAGTTCGTCCGCGTCCAGACAGGTCATGTGCACGCCCAGCAGGCGCGGTGTGACCAGCCCCAGTCCTTGCAGGCGACGCAGCGGACGTACGCCGCTCATGGCTATTGCACGTTCTACTTCATCCTTGGTTTCCTGCACGTGCATGTGCACCGGCACGTCGAGTTCCTCAGCCAACACCGCGATGCGGCGCAGCGCCGCATCGTCGACCGTGTAGGGCGCGTGCGGTGCGAAAGCGCTGGTGATGAGCGGGTGATCACGAAACTTGTCGTGCACCGCCTGACCTTTGCGGAAATACTCATCGACGTCCGCTGCCCAGGCGCTGGGAAAGCCGATCACGATCATGCCGATCATGGCGCGTATGCCGGCTTCGATAGCCGCCGCCGCCGCTTCGTCGCCGAAGAAATACATGTCGTTGAAGCAGGTCGTACCGCCGAGCAACATCTCGGCCGCCGCCAGACGTGTGCCATCGCGGACGAATTCACGATTGATGGCGCGTGCCTCGGCCGGCCAGATGTGATTTTCCAGCCAGTCCAGCAAGGGACGATCGTCAGCCATGCCACGAAACAAACTCATGGCGGCGTGAGTATGGGCGTTGACGAAACCGGGGATCAGGGCATGTTCGACGCAGTGCAGCTCTTCGACGTGGGCGCCGGGGCTATGCCATTGCGCGCTCGGCAGGATGGCGCTGATGCGCGAATCTTCGATAAGCACCGTGTGATGATCGAGCACCACACCAGCCGGTTCGACCGGAACGACCCAGCGCGCATGGATAGCCTGAACGGTGTGCGGCATGAAGAACTTAAGCAGGCGTCGATTTCGGTCTAAAGTACCACAGCACAGATCAGGGAACACATGCATGTCGCAGATTCGCGAAGCCGTCCAGGCACTGCGCTGGAACGCCGACCATTTGGTGCTGCTCGATCAACGCGCTCTGCCCCACGATGTGCGTTACATCGAATGCCATGATGCGGACAGTGTGGTGGATGCGATTCGCTGCATGGTGGTGCGCGGTGCACCAGCGATCGGAATTACCGCCGCCTACGCTGTCGCGCTCTCGGTAGGTAAACATTTCGCGCGCGCGCCCGATGATTGGCGACGCGGCGTGGCAAGGGATCTCATCATGCTGCGCGCGAGTCGTCCTACCGCGGTCAATCTCATGTGGGCGCTGGACGTGATGGCTGCGGCCTGCGCGGCACTGGAGGATGAGCCCTTTGCGCCTATGCTGGCGCTCGCGCAGCGTCTGCATGGGGAGGATCTCGCTGCCAATCGCACCATGGGCGATCTGGGCGCTGCCTTGATCGCGCGCGGTTCGGGTGTACTGACCCATTGCAACGCTGGTGCACTTGCGACCGCCGGTCACGGCACGGCACTCGGTGTGATCCGCAGCGGCTGGCGTGACGGCCGCATCACTTCGGTCTATGCCGGCGAGACCCGACCGTGGTTGCAGGGCGCGCGGCTCACCGCCTGGGAACTGATGCAGGACGGCATAGACGTGACGCTCATCGCCGACAGCGCGGCGGCCTGGCTGATGGCCGAGGGTCGTGTGCAATGGGTCATCGCCGGCGCCGATCGCATCGCTGCTAATGGCGACACAGCCAACAAGATCGGCACCTATGGGCTCGCTACGCTAGCGCGCGCCCACGGTCTGCGCTTCATGATCGCAGCGCCCCTTTCGACCGTCGATCTCGCGACTGCCAGCGGTGCTGACATCACTATTGAGCATCGTGATGGCAGCGAGTTGACCCAGCTCGCCGGTGTGGCGGTGGCGGCGCCGGGTGTGCGGGTGCTGAACCCGGTGTTCGACGTCACACCCGCCCATTTGATCGATGCCCTCGTGACTGAGCGCGGCGTGATCGAGCGGCCTCACGCAAGGGCCATCGCAGCGCTCTTCGAGTCTTAGAGGAACGCCACGACAGGGGTGCCTTGATCAAATTCAGCATGCTATACTCCGCGCTTCCCGTCGCCGGGAAATTCTTATAAAAATTCAATAAGTTATTTTACTTCCCATGGCTGATTTCGCGCGCCTGCTGGTGCCTGTCAACATCGAGGACGAAATGCGCCAGTCCTACATGGATTACGCCATGAGCGTAATCGTGGGACGCGCACTGCCGGACGCCCGCGACGGGCTGAAACCGGTGCATCGCCGCGTACTGTTCGCGATGCACGAAACCAGCAACGTCTGGAACCGCCCCTATGTGAAGTGCGCGCGCGTGGTCGGCGAAGTGATGGGTAAATACCATCCCCATGGCGATAGCGCGATCTACGACACCTTGGTGCGCAAGGCGCAGGATTTCTCCCTGCGTTACCCCCTCATCGATGGCCAGGGCAACTTTGGTTCGGTCGATGGCGACGCCGCTGCGGCCATGCGTTACACCGAATGCCGCCTCGACCGTATCGCCAATGAACTGCTGGCTGATATCGACAGAGACACCGTCGATTTCGTGCCCAATTACGACGGCAAGGAACGCGAGCCGACGGTCTTACCGTCGCGTATCCCGAATCTGCTAGTCAACGGCTCGAGCGGCATTGCAGTCGGCATGGCGACCAATATCGCCCCGCACAATCTGCGTGAAGTAATCGATGCCTGCGTGGCGCTGATCGACGATCCGTCGCTCGATATCGACGCTTTGATGCGCTACATCCCGGGACCCGATTTCCCGACCGCTGGCATCATCAATGGCGCGGCCGGCATCCGCGAGGCCTATCGCACCGGCCGCGGGCGCATTTATGTCCGCGCGCGCAGCGAGATCGAGGACGCCGACACCGATCTACCACGCATTGTCATCAGCGAGCTGCCCTACCAGGTCAACAAAGCGCGTTTGATCGAAAAGATTGCTGAGCTGGTCAAGGAAAAGAAGATCGAAGGCATACGCCCCGATGGCCTGCGCGACGAGTCAGACAAGGATGGCATGCGCATCGTCATCGAGCTGAAGCGTGGCGAGAGCCCCGAGGTGTTGCTCAACAACCTCTACCGTCATACCCAGATGCAGTCGGTGTTCGGTATCAATACCGTGGCGCTGATCGACGGTCAGCCGCGCACGCTCAATCTGCACGACTTGCTGGATTGTTTCCTGCGTCATCGCCGCGAGGTGGTGACCCGTCGCACCTTGTTCGAAGTGCGCAAGGCACGCGAGCGCGCGCATATTCTGGAAGGCCTCGCCGTCGCGCTGGCTAACATCGACCCGATCATCGCGCTGATCAAGGCGTCGCCGAACCCGAACGAGGCGCGCGCAGCGCTGATGGCCGAGGCTTGGCCACCGGGTCTGGTCATGACCATGCTTGAGCGCGCCGGGTCCGATGTCTCGCGGCCCCAAGATCTGGCGCCGCAGTTCGGCATGAAGGATGACGGCTATCACCTGTCGGAACGGCAGGCGAAGGAAATTCTCGATATGCGCCTGCAGCGCCTCACTGCGCTTGAGCAGGACAAAATTCTCGACGAATACCGCGAGGTGCTGGCGCGGATCGATGATCTGCTCGACATCCTGCAGCGACCCGAGCGTCTCATGCA
>JANMJF010000180.1:0-2204 GCA_031371245.1 Pseudomonadota bacterium
AGGCCTTTCCCATCGGTGAGCTTCAATACGCCGGTGTTGACGGTGATAGTCCCGGCGGCGCCGGTAAAAGCGGCGGAGTTGTCGGCCGCCAGCACCAAGGTACCGCTGCCGGTCTTGGTCAGTGCGGCCGTACCATTGTTATTCAATGGCGTAGTGAGGGTCAGCGTACCGCTGCCGCCGATGCTGGCATTGTTGGTCATGGTCAGCACCACCGACGAGGCGATCGACGCGCTGCCGGTGGCGGTCAACGCACCGACATTGGCAATGCCGCTGCCTTCGATATCGATGGTTTCGGTGCTCGCCAGCGCCAGCCCGTTGAGATCCAAGGTGCCGCTATTGGATACCACCGTGCCATTGCTCGCATTGCCAAGACTAGTGGCGGTGGTGATGCTCAAAGTGCCGTTGTTGATGGTCAGCATGCCAGCATAGGTGGTGGCACCGATACCGAAGGTCTGGGTGCCGACACCGGTCTTGACCACGGCAATATCGTCGGCGGTGTTATTGAAAAACTTGCCGTTGAAGATCTGCCCGTTGCCACCATTGATAGTCAAGGTCACGGCGTTGGTACCGGGCTCGTCATTGCTGACAAAACCCGAGCCACTGAGACCCGCCACGGTCTGGTCGGTGGTCTTCATCTCGAAGCGCGCGGCCGCACCGGCGATGTTCAAGATACTGCTGGCAAACACGTCGTCGACACCGGCGACGATGCTGCCGGCGGTAATGATGGTACTGCCGGTGTAGGTATTGACGTTGTCGAGGGTGAGCAGGCCGCTGCCCTGTTTGTCGATGCCGAAGCTGGCACCGCTGATCACGCCGCCGATGATCAGCCCGGAACCGCTCACATCGATGACGCTGTTAGCGGTGAGGGCAATATTGCCATCGGTATTGGCCGTTCCCGCCGCGCGCAAAGTGCCGCCGGCCAGGCTCAGTGTTTCGTTACCGATATCGACATTGTCGATTTCAAGCACCGCCGTGCTGGCGACCGTGGTGCCGCCGTTACCGCCCAGACCACCGTCGTTGGTGACCAGCACACGACCGCCGTTGATCGAGGTCACGCCGGTATAGCTGTTGGCGTTGCTTAAGCTCAGCGTACCCGCGCCGATTTTGCTCAGCGCCGTCGCACCGGCAATATCCTTGCCTGCCACCTGGGTGGCCGTGCCGCTGGCGATATTGACGGTGAACACCGCGCCGCCGGTGGTGATGTCGCCGAACGAGGCATTGCCGTTGGAGATGATAGAAATCGCGCCATTACCACCCGACACATTGGTGCGCAGGCCACCCGCCGCGACCGTACCGCTGGCGGCGCTGATAATGAGCGCGCCGCCCTTGGTTTCGATCACGTCATTGCTATCGGCAAACACCACGTTGCCGCCCGTTGAACGGATAGTGAGGCTGCCGCTGGTGAGATCAAGACGGACTTGATCATTGGCTGTGATACTGCCGCCGGCGGCTCCGGTGACATCGTTGACACTCACCAAACCGCTCGCCTCGAGCACGACGTTGGCGGTCACGGCCTGCGCGTCAATATCGCCCCAGGAAATTGTGTTGAGGCCGCCGGCATTGTCGTCAGCGGCATCGATGCTCGGCAGAAAGCTGGCCTCTTCGCCGGCGGCCGCCGAGTCGACGATAGTCAGCGTGGCCGGGTCGAGCAGCAAGCTACCCGTCGCGCCCTGCGCGGCGCGGGTATCGACCGCGCCGCGATACAGAAGATTCTGTTTGCCGGACACTTCGACAAAACCACCATCGCCGCCACGCGGACCACCCTGGGCGGAAATCTTGCCGTGAAAGTACGTAGTGTCCTCGGACCACACCGCGACCTTGCCGCCGTCACCCTGGCCGGTGGCATCGGCTTTGATGGTAGCCGCGCTGCTGACGAAGACTTGTTGAGCGTTCGCGATTTTCGGATTCGCGCCATGCACACCGCCACCCAACTGGGCCTGGCCACCGCCCCGAGGGCCAGACACATCCACCTGCGCATCGAAATTAAAGGCCAGTTGTCTGCCGGTGGCGCGCACCTCGCCACCGCTGCCTCGTGCACTGGTGGCCGTGACCTGGCTGCCTTGCTCGAACACCGCAGCCGAACGCGCCGCGATATCGATCATGCCGCCATCGCCGCCGCGCCCATCGGCACGGATGCGGCCGCGATTGTCGATGTTATGACCGCGCACCACGATACTACCGCCGTCGGCGTCGCGGCCGGCGGC
>JANMJF010000189.1:0-6850 GCA_031371245.1 Pseudomonadota bacterium
GCGATCTTGCCGAGCAGATTTTGATCGACCTTGAAGCCGCTGCCGGTCTTATTCAAGAGCAGGTTCCAGTCGACGCCGGCCTGATACTGGTCGTTTAAAGACACCTCGACAATGGTGGCCTCGATCATGACCTGACGCCGCGCATTGACCAACACACGATCGATGAATTCTTCGATGATCTTGTGCTGGCGGCTGGTGGCCCGCACGGTGATGAGGCCGCTCTCGGCATTGACGATGACCTTGTCCGAGGCCTGCGTATCGCCACCGATGGTGTTGGCCTGTTCAAGGATGGAGAGAATATTGGAACGCAGCGTGTCCCAGAAACGATTGTAGGAGCGGGTCTCAAGACGCGTGGAGGAGGAGTTGTTTTCACCACTACCACCGCCGCCGCCGCTGCGACCACCACCGCCGCTGCCCCCTGCGACCGCGCTGTCGCCGGTGGTGGCGACTCGCGTCGCGACATTAACGGTGGTGTCGACATCCCGTGAAAGATTCACATAACCGACGTCGTAGGTGCGCAGATAGGCGTCGTCGGGGGCGATGACGATAGTGTCCCGCGTGACTTCGTAACGCAGTGAAACCTGACGGGCAACACGCTCGAGGATCTGCGGCAGGGTCTGGTCGATAGCATTGAGCGTGACATTGCCGGTGATCCCAGCGCCGATGTCGATGTTGAGCTTGGCGTCGCGTGCCAGCGCGAACAAGAGCTCACGCACCGGCACATCATTGACCACCACCGTGTAGCGCTCTTGCGTCGGCGTGGCATCCGGCGTCGGCACGAAGGGCACCTGGCCGACGACCTCGGGGATGGGACTGGCCGGCGGTGCCTGGCCGGCGCTCAAATGGCCGGCGGGCGGCGCCGCCGGCTGGGGCCGAATCTGGGCGCAGCCGGACGCCAACAAGGCCAGCAGCGCCACGGCTATCGCGTTGAATTTCATGTGCATAGGCTCGGGGTTGCGATTCGGGCTCGCCTATATCCAAGGTAACACATTATAAATCTACTATAAATATCTAATAAATAAAGAACTATATTCAGTAGATCTTTGCCTCACTCGGGCTCTGATCGATTACGGTCCGCGCTTTGTACCCCATTTTTCGAGCAGCGCCGCGTGGTCGAGCGGCGGCAGCCCGGGTGGGCTCAAGTGTTCTAGCCCGACCAGCCCGGTCAGCGGCGAAACCTGCGGATAGAGCGCCGGCCCGGTGACGGGCGCGGTCATGGCGCCGCCGCCCGACTCGGCTGCTGGCGGGGGCGGGGCCGACAGCACGGGCAGCGTAAGCTCGCCGGCCGAGTCGGCGCCAAGCGCTGGCGCGGCGTCTTGAGTCCACGGGACTAATTCCCGACCGAACATGAGCGTCCCGACCAGGGCACCTAAGACCAGCAACAGGACAACTGCCACCTGCGTCCAGCGAGATCCGCCGGCGGTGGCGCCGAATTCACTGTCGGCCACGGCGCGCCGCACGTGGTCACGCTCGACCTGGCTGGCCTGCCCGGCATAAGCCGCCAGCAAGGCTTTGTCGGCCAGCACGTTGATTCGCCGCAGCAGGCCGAGCGACGCGCTTTCGATGGCACGAATTGCGCCGGGTGCAAATAAGCCGTCGCCACGATAACCGCTGGCCCGCAAGCGTGCCTGCAAATAGTCGCGGATCTGCTCGCGCTTTAAGGGCGTCAGCTCGAAGCCGTGGGTAATGCGCTCGCGCAGCTGACGGATCTCGTGCAGCGCGAGCTTGTCGTCGAGCTCCGGCTGACCGAATAACACGATCTGCAGCAGCTTGGCCTGGGTGGTCTCAAGATTACTCAGCAGGCGGATCTCTTCCAAGGTCTCGACCGCCATGGCCTGCGCTTCCTCAATGAACATCACCACCCGCCGCCCAGCGGCGTGCTTGGCGAGCAGGTAGTCGTGCAGCCCATGCAGGACCTTGAGCTTGGAATCCTCGGGCGCCGCCGCCAGACCGAGTTCGGTGGCGATGGCGTGCAGCACTGTGTCGGGGTCGAGGCGCGGGTTGGCGACGTAGACGATTTCGCAATCGGCCGGTAACTCGCGTTCGAGCATACGACACAGCATGGTCTTGCCGCTGCCGACCTCGCCCACGACTTTGACGATGCCTTCGCCGCGGGCGATGGCATAGATCAGCGCCTGCAGCACGGCACCGCGGTTGCCACCAGGAAAGAAGAATTCCGGGTCGGGGGTGATACGAAATGGCGCCCTGGCCAGTCCGAAATGCTGTTCGTACACGGGCTAATCGTCCGCCGGCGGACCGAGGCCGAGTCGCGCCAGCCGGCTGTAGAGCGTGGTGCGATTGACACCGAGCAGACGCGCCGCCTTGCTCAGATTACCGTCGCCCAGGCGCAGCGCCGCTTCGATGTAGTTACGCTCCAGACCCGCCAGTTCGTCATCGAGCCGGAAGCCCGCTTGACGCAGACGACTTTCCAGCCCTGGCCCATTGCGGCCCTGACTGTTGGGCGCGGCCTGGTAATCGAGTTCGAGTTCGGGCCCAAGCTGGGCCGCCGTCACGCACTGGCCGGGATAACGCGCGCCGAGACGGATGACGATGTTGCGCAGCTCGCGCACATTGCCTGGAAAGTAGTAAGCCGCCAGCAGCGCGCAGGCCTCGGGCGCGAGGGCGAACGGCTTGATGCTGGCGGCGTACTGGCGTTGCAGAGCGTCGAGCAATAACCGCCAATCCTCACCGCGGCTGCGCAAGGGCGGCACGCTGATGGTCAGCACACTCAGACGGTGGAACAGGTCCTGGCGGAACTGACCGGCGCGGGCCAGTTCGCGCAGCTCCCGATTGGTGGCCGCGACGATGCGCGCGTTGGAGCGACGCGGCTCGGTTTCGCCGAGGCGATAGTACTCGCCGTTCTCCAACACGCGCAGGAACTTGGCCTGCAGGTCCAGCGGCATTTCACCCACTTCGTCGAGAAACAAAGTGCCGTTACTGGCCTCTTCGAAAAAGCCGGCGCGTGCCTTGTCGGCACCGGTATAGGCGCCGCGCGCGTGGCCAAACAACTGCGCTTCAAGCAGATCGGGGCTGAAGGCCGCGCAGTTCATGGTCAACATCGGGCCATGGCGGCGCCCACTCGCGGCATGCAGGGCCTGGGCGACCAGCTCCTTGCCGCTGCCCGACTCGCCCTCGACCAGCACCGGGAAAGGGGTGTCGGCGAACTGCTCGATCAAGGCCCGCAAGGTCGCCATGGCCGGGCTGGCGCCGAGCAACAGTTCACCGGCGCCCGGCGACGCATCGAGCTGCTCGGCCTCAAGCATGCGCAGCTGGTGTTTGAGTCGCGCACGTAACAGGTCGGGCGCGCACGGCTTGGGCACAAAATCGACAGCGCCTAAGGTCAGCGCGTGCTGGATATTGCGCCGCTCGTCCTGACCGGACAGCACCAACACCTTCATGGCCGGATTGAAGGCAAACAGCTCGCCGATCAGGGCGAAGCCCTCGCTGGGCGTGTGCGGCGTGGGTGGCAGTCCGAGATCGATCAGCGCAAGTTGCGGCGCGGGCTTGGTCTTGCGCAGCAATTCGCGCGCGCGCGCGCGGCTCGGTGCCGCCAGGATTTCGAATTCGTCCGCCAGCACGAAGCCCAGCGCATCGACGATCAGCTCGTCGTCATCGACCAGCAGCAGCAGGGCGCGCTGTGGTGATGGTGCTTTCATGCTTAAGCGCTCACGCGCACCCACGAATGGCGAGATTGGCGCAAATGGCGCTCACCGCCTCGTGCTGATTCATGGTGTAGAAATGCAGCCCCGGTGCACCGCCAGCGAGTAGGCGTTCACACAGGCGCGTCACGACCTCGACACCAAAGGCGGCGATGGCGGCGTGATCGTCGCCAAAGTCCTGCAGGCTCTTCACCATCCAGCGCGGCAGCTCGGCGCCACACATTGCCGAGAAGCGGCGCAGATTGGAGAAATTCGTGATGGGCATGATGCCCGGCACGACCGGGATCTGAATGCCGCGCTTGTGGGCTTGCTCGACAAAATGAAAATAGGCGTCGGCATTGTAGAAATACTGGGTGATGGCGCCGTCTGCGCCGGCCGCGACCTTACGCTGGAAATTGTCCAGATCGGCGCTCGCGCCGTTGGCCTGGGGATGGATCTCGGGATAGGCCGCCACGTCGATATGGAAATGCCGGCCGGTTTCCGCACGGATGAACTCGACCAGCTCGTTGGCGTGGCGCAGTTCGCCAAAGCCGCTGGTGCCGGACGGCATATCGCCACGCAAAGCCACCAGGCGCGTGATGCCGGCGTCGCGATAATGGGCCAGGACGGCGCGGATATCGTTGAGACCAAAACCGATACAGGACAGATGGGGGGCGCTATCGACCTGGGTCTCGTCACGCAGTTCGAGCACGGTTTCAAGGGTCAGATCCCGCGTGCTGCCACCGGCGCCGAAGGTCACGGAAAAGAATTCAGGGCTGAGTTCGGCGAGCTTGCGTCGCGTCGTCGCCAGCCTGGCGACGCCTTCCGGCGTGCGCGGCGGAAAGAATTCAAAGCTAAGTACAACAGACCGCGTGGAGGATTGAGTCATGATGCCTAAGGTTCAACGGTGACGATGGGTGCGAGGTGCGCACGGGTCGCCACGGTTCTTGTCAATTGTCCGCGATTATCCCCGAGGCCAGGCCGATCTCATAACTGAGGACCCTGCATCACGTGCGGCGTGGTGGCACAATCGAGCCCGGCTCATTAAAATGCGGCATTCATTTTCGGGTCTGACAGGCGGGCGCCACGCAGCTGTCTTGTCTGCCGTGCATCGTGCCACATCGCGTTCACATCCGCGTGGCACCTACGGCCAGCCCCATCCGATCAACGGTGCGTCGACCACACGCATCGATCACAAGGCTTGAGGGCATAAGCATGAGCGAACCGCGCGTCCAGCGGAGCGAGACATCCGCCGTTTCGGCGCGTCGTGAACTGGCCAATGCCATTCGTGCGCTGAGCATGGACGCGGTGCAGGCCGCCAACTCCGGCCATCCGGGCGCGCCGATGGGCATGGCCGATATCGCCGAAGTCCTGTGGCGCGATTTCCTGGTGCACAATCCGGCCAATCCCGCCTGGTGCAATCGCGATCGCTTCGTGCTCTCAAACGGCCACGCCTCGATGCTGCTCTATTCCTTGCTGCATCTGTCCGGCTACGCACTCACCATCGACGACCTCAAAGCCTTCCGCCAGCTGCATTCCAAAACGCCCGGTCATCCTGAACGGGGGCAGACACCCGGCGTTGAGACCACCACCGGGCCGCTTGGCCAAGGCCTCGCCAATGGCGTCGGCATGGCCCTGGCCGAGCGTCAGCTGGCGGCGCGCTTCAACCGTCCCGGTCATACGCTGATCGATCATTACACCTATGTTTTTGTTGGCGACGGTTGTCTCATGGAAGGCATTTCCCATGAAGCCTGCTCGCTGGCCGGCACGCTCGGCCTGGGCAAGCTCATCGTGTGTTACGACGACAACGGCATCTCCATCGACGGCGAAGTGACGGGCTGGTTCACCGATGACACGCCGGCCCGCTTCACAGCCTATGGTTGGCAAGTGATGCCGGCCGTCGATGGCCATGACGCGTTGGCGGTCAAAGCGGCGCTAGCACAGGCCCGTGCCGAGACCGCGCGCCCGACCCTCATCTGTTGCAAGACCGTGATCGGCTTCGGTTCGCCGAACAAGGCCGGCAAAGAAAGCTGCCACGGTGCCGCGCTTGGCGCCGACGAAGTCGCTGCCACCCGCATTGCGCTGGACTGGCCGTCTGCGCCGTTTGTCATTCCGGACCACATCTATGCGGCTTGGAATGCGCGCGCCACCGGCGCCGCCCGCGAGCAGCAATGGCAACAGCGCAGCGCGGCCTATGGTGTCGCCCACCCCGAACTGGCGGCGGAATTCGAGCGCGTCACCGCCGGCCGTCTACCGACCGACTGGGAAGCCGGCGCCAGCGCCAGCGTCGCGGCCCTCGCCGCGACCACCAAGCCGGAAGCAACGCGCAAGTCCTCTGAGCGCGCACTCGATCATTTCGGCAAACTGCTGCCCGAACTGCTCGGCGGCTCGGCCGACCTGACCGGCTCGAACTACACCTTCCACGCCTCGAGTCGCACACTTTCGCGCGAACGGCCAGACGGCAACTACCTGTCTTACGGCGTACGTGAATTCGCCATGGCAGCGATCATGAGCGGCCTCGCGCTGCACGGCGGTGTGATTCCCTTCGGCGGCACCTTCCTGGTGTTCTCCGATTATTCACGCAATGCCGTGCGTATGGCGGCCCTCATGGGCCTGCGCGTGGTGCATGTATTCACCCACGATTCCATCGGCGTCGGCGAAGACGGCCCCACCCATCAGCCCATCGAACATGTCAGCAGCCTGCGCCTGATCCCCAACCTCGACATCTGGCGGCCGGGTGATGCCGCCGAGACCGCAATCGCGTGGCGCGCGGCCATCGAGCGCGAGCAGGGCCCGAGCTGCCTGTCCTTGAGTCGCCAGAACCTGCCGCAGCAGCCGCGCAGTGCGGCGCAGCTCGCCGCCATCGTACGGGGCGGTTATGTGTTGCTCGATAGCGAGTGCCCACCGAGCGCCCTCGTCATGGCTACCGGCTCCGAACTCGCATTGGCGGCAGAAGTGGTGATCGCACTACAGAGCGAAGGTCACGCCGTGCGCTTGGTCTCGATGCCCTGCGTGGAGGCGTTCGCCCGCCAGGACGCGAGTTACCGCGACAGCGTATTGCCGCCGAGTGTGCGCAAACGTGTTGCGATTGAGGCCGGCAGCACAGCTGGCTGGTATCGCTATGTCGGCCTCGACGGGCTGGTCATCGGCCTCGACGATTTTGGCGCCTCGGCGCCGCTCGCCGCCTTGCTCGAGCATTTTGGCCTGACGGC
>JANMJF010000254.1:0-1616 GCA_031371245.1 Pseudomonadota bacterium
GGCCTCCCACACCTTCATTCTGAGTGGCAAGCTGCAGGTGCGCGATGGCGTACTGAATGCGGGCGATTACATCTACGAACCCAATGGCATGCTGCACGGCGCGACCACCGCGCTGGAAGACACCGAATATCTTTTCATCAGTAATGGCGCGGTGCTGTTCATCGACGAGGATCGCGGCTTTACGTCCTACCTGAGCTGGGAAGAGTTGCGGCGCATGGAAGATGCCTACAACGCCAAGAGCAACGCCAAGGCCAAGTCACCGGCGAGAGCCAAGCCCAGGGCGCGCGTCACGCTTTGATCTAGCGCTTAGATAGGCACGATCGCCGGTGAAGCTCTACTGGTTCCAGGTCGCACCTAACCCGACCAAGGTGCGTTTGTATATCGCCGAGAAAATCGCCGGCGGCGCGGCCATCGAACTCGAGGGCGTCATCGTCAAGTTGCCCAAGGGTGAGCAGAACACGCCTGAGCATCGGGCGCGCAACCCCTTCGCCAGTCTGCCGGTGCTGGAGCTCGACGATGGCTCGACTATCGTCGAGTCGCTCGCCATCATCGACTATCTCGAAGAAATGCATCCGCTGCCGCCGATGTGGGGCGAAGCGCCGCGTCAACGTGCGCGTGCACGCGAAGTGGAACGTATCGTCGAGCAGCGACTGCTGAACCCGTTGGCTACCTATATCCACGCGACCGACTCGCCGCTCGGTCTGCCACCCAACGAAACCGTCGCGCAATGGGCGGCATCGCGATGGTCGGCGGCCCTGATCTACCTCGATGCGCTGCTGGCCGACGGCCGTGAATTCCTGTGTGGAGCTGCACCCAGTGTGGCGGATTGCACCTTGGCGGCGACCCTGCAATTCGCGCGCTTCGGCAAGGTGCCGTTGCTGACCGGGAGGGACGCTATCGCAGGCTGGGATGCGCGTTATCGCGAGCGATCGGTGGCACGCATGGTGTTGTCGCTGTAGCGCCGCTCTCAACACCTGCCGGTGAGCCGCTGCGTGATAACTGCGAACCAGAAGCCGAGCGCACCCAGCAAGGCGATCGCGAACACCACCCACTGCATGACGTGCACGCTGCCGCTCGCGCTCCACACCGCGGCGGTAACTAACGGCGCAAGCGCGGTCATGACCAGCATCGGCGTGCCTATCAGGCCCATAGTGCGTGCGAGGTGGTGGCGTCCCAGCCACTCGCCCGGTGCGATGCCGCGCAGAATGGTGGTCACGCCGTTCGCCACGCCGAACAAGCACGCGAATAACGCCAAGGCGGGCAAGGTCGGCGGGCCGAGGATCAGGATCAAGATCGCTAAGGGCACGAGGCTTGAGGTCAATGCGCCGAGCACACGCAGATCGGCACGCTCGCCCAGCCACATCACCACCACCCGCCCTGCCACCTGACTGGGACCGATGAGGGCGATGGCCGTCAGCAGCGTCGTCGTTGATACACCCAGCGCCTTTTGCGATGGCACAAATTGGAACACCAGTCCGGCGGCGGTGGTGGCGTAGGCGGTGAACCACAGCACCATGCCCCACAGCACCGGATCGCGCAGACGTTGGCGCATCACGGCGCGTGCGTCGGCGTCGTCGGTGGCAGCGTGAACGGCTGGCGTTACAGCGGTGTTCTGC
>JANMJF010000302.1:0-2140 GCA_031371245.1 Pseudomonadota bacterium
CAGATTCGGTCAGTTGTCGAAATCCGCTGTCGAGCACTGCCTGGTATTTCTGCTTCTCTGAGCCATCGTTAGGGCCGACGTAAATTCCACCTTCGACGCTGCCCATGACTAATGAGCTGGAGTTGGGCATAACGGCAACCAGAAACAGTTCGGCATGACTCCATTGCGCGATGTCTAGGCTGTCCAGCAAAGCCTTTCGACCGGAATCAGAGCCGTCGTACGCTAGTAAAATCCGCTTGTACATATCGTTCCCCGGGATGGCTTAAATAATGAAGGGTACTCGCCGCTCGCCGGAGGTTGAGGCAGCATAAACGCTGTCTACTTCGAAATCGAGATTGGCGCCATCGGCAAAATCGCACATTCTCGTCATTTGTTTCCATCCTGAGTTCGAACTGACGGGGACTTCGCACTCGATGTCCAAAAGACACCTCGTGTTCAACAACACGGTGTGGACCGACGCGGCTGCCGATGACGCGAATCGCGCATGGCATGCGGGCGCGACCGCGTTGCTCGAGCCTCACAAGTCCGGCCGCTACATAGGGGCAGCCGATCTCGGGAAAGAAGCCAACGTCGCGCGTCAATGCTACACCCCGCCTACCTGGGAGCGGTTGCGCGCATTGCCCACTACTTATGATCCGGCAGGTCTATTTTATGGCTACCTAGGGACCGTTTGACATCAACAATTCTAGCTGTCCGCTTATGGCAATAAAGGCATAGGGCTGGGCCGCCGCTTCGGGACGGCGGCAGCTCGCTCCCGACAGGAAGGACCACCGGTCGCTGGGCGGATAGAGCGGTTATCCTTCTTATCCTACCCATCGCGCATTGTTGCTAGCGCTGCCGGCCGTTATCGTACACGTCCGCCGAGGGGCAGCATGGAGACGACGAGATGACAGGTGTGCAGCAACACAGCGCAACGAACAAGCCCGTGCCGTGGCTGGTATGGCTCGCGATCGCGGTGCTGGGCGCGGCTGCGCTCGGCGGCATTGCGCTGCGCCGTGGCGAGACCATTAACAGTCTGTGGTTCATAGTCGCTGCGGTATGCATCTACAGCCTGGCTTTTCGTTTCTACAGCGCCTTCATCGCTACCCGTGTGCTGATGCTGGACGGCAGCCGCGCGACACCCGCTGAACGCTTGAACGATGGTCGCGACTTCGTGCCGACCAATCGCTGGATTGTGTTTGGCCATCATTTCGCCGCGATTGCCGGACCCGGACCTTTGATTGGTCCGACGCTGGCGGCACAGTTCGGCTATCTGCCCGGCACGTTGTGGATCCTGATCGGCGGCGTACTGGGTGGCTGCGTGCAGGATTTCATCATCCTGTTCTGCTCTATCCGCCGCGACGGCCGCTCGCTCGGCCAGATGGCCCGTGACGAACTGGGGCCGATCGGCGGCTTCGCGGCCCTGGCCGGCGTGATGACCATCATGGTCATACTGATCGCGGTCTTGGCGCTGGTGGTAGTGAACGCCATGAAACACAGTCCATGGGGCACCTTTACGGTCACCATGACCATCCCCATCGCGCTCTTCATGGGCATCTATTTGCGTAGCTTGCGCCCGGGCAAAGTGCTGGAAGCGAGCGTGATCGGTGTGGTGCTGCTGCTCAGTGCGGTGGCGGGTGGCGGTGTGGTCGATCACATGCCGGCGCTGCGCGGCTGGTTCGATTTTGACGGCCCGGCCTTGGCGCTGATGATCATGGCCTATGGTTTCTGTGCGGCGGTGTTGCCGGTATGGCTGCTACTCGCGCCGCGTGACTATCTCTCGACCTTCATGAAAATCGGCACCATCCTCGCGCTGGCCGTGGCGCTGGTGGTGCTGCGTCCCGACATGCACATGCCGGCGTTGACGCCCTTCATCGACGGCAGCGGTCCGATCTTCGCAGGCAAACTCTTCCCCTTCGTTTTCATCACCATCGCCTGCGGCGCGATCTCGGGCTTTCACGCCCTGATCTCATCAGGCACTACGCCCAAGCTCTTATCCAATGAAGCCGACGCACGCATGATCGGTTACGGCGCCATGATGATGGAGTCCTTCGTGGCGGTGATGGCCATGATCGCGGCCTGCGTGCTCGACCCCGGGGTGTACTTCGCTATCAATAGTCCGGCCGGCGTGGTCGGTGCCGACGCCGCCACGGCGGTCGCC